>NZ_JAYGHN010000017.1:0-58905 GCF_034931845.1 Calothrix sp. UHCC 0171 | reverse complement strand
CCCATCTCCCCATCTCCCCATCTCCCCATCTCCCCATCTCCGCGTCTCCCCATCCCCGCGTCGATTGTATCGTAATTATTCAGGCGAATCTGATATGAGTGGGTGAGCATTATTTGTTACTTTGTACAAACTGGCACAGACAAGGCGAAAATCAAATCGCGGTTAATGAATATTTAATTGAGAGATGCAATCTTCTTTACTTTCATATAAATAATTGTTGGTTTAGATTAGTCTTGCATCTATAAATTATCTTGCTGCTGGCTGCGGTTTATGTCTTCAAATTTTGAAAGCGCGCGGAATATTATTGTCAGGCTTCCATTTTACCACCCTGAACTACTGACAGGACTAGAGATTTGGCTGGAATTAGGTTTAATTTCTGACTCTCAAGTTCGGCAAATTTGTCAAGAACATTTGGTTTGTCGTTTACAGACAGAACCACAGTTTGTAGTCGAAAAAGTTACATCCAATATCGAGGCTGTACATGTAACATCTCCCGGTGTCAATCCTCCAGTGCCAGATTCAGAAGTGCCTTCACCCAAGCAACCGAATATTCTCGCTGGGATGATGCAGTCGCTGATGGCGGAACTGAGTGTGCGCTGGTTGCTGTTTTTAGGTATCTTCCTGGTGGTTATTTCCTCAGGCTTGTTAGCTGCGAGTCAGTGGGAAAAGTTTCCGGCTGCTGGACAGTATGGAGTTTTGCTAGCTTATACTTTGAGCTTTTTTGGTGTCAGTTTCTGGGCAAATCAACAAGCTAATTTGAGGTTGACTACACAAGGTTTATTAGTAGTGACGCAGCTACTAATCCCGGTAAATTTTTGGGCAATGGATGGGTTTAAGTTATGGCAAAATCCTGGGGGATGGTTAGTAATTGCGATCGCATTTGCAACTCTGACGGCTACGACTATTTTAATTTTTCATAGTAGATTAATTACTCCTCAATTTACAAATCGTAATTTCCGATTATTTAATGGTTTGCGAATAGTTAATATACTGGGGCTTTCATATTTACATTTAGGTTGGAGTTTGTCTAGTTTTCCTGTAGTTGCGATTTATATAGCAATGATTGGCACTAGTTTGATTACGATTTATCAAAAGTCATTGACTAATCAAGCAGTTGTAGAAATAGAACGAGACACACCAGAAATTAAAACGAGTAGTAATTTACCTATCTATTTAATTATTTTTGCATTAGGATTACTACTGATACGCGGTATATTTATTACTGGTATTGATGTTACTCAATTAGGATTAGCGATCGCAATTTGTGGTTGGTTAATAAATTGGTTAGGAAAAGATGAAAAATTAGAAATACAGCCACAAAATCTAGACACAAGTTTCTCAGCGTCTTCTCCATCCCTGGTTTTTCCCTGGCAATTTCTTGGTGGTATTTTAGTCTTTATTGGTTGGGCTGTTACTGTTGCCACACATCCAGGACAAGCGCTGGCTGTAAGTGCTTTAGGTTTATGGATTTTTGCTCAACGTTTGCAATTATTGAAGTGGGAATCAGATTTTGCAGCAATATTTATTATTGGCTTACAAGCTAATTGGTTAATCTGGCGTTTAGTACCTGTTGAGTTACAACTGCAAATCGCCAAAGTTGCAGTGCAAATTACAAATTCCCAACATCAATCTTGGGCATTATGGAGTTTGGGTTTATTTCCTTATTTAATTGCCACGGTAGTTTTCACTGAGTATTTATCCAGATTTGAAGAAAAACTCGAAAAATCTCAGACATCTAGATATATATCTAAATTTGGCGAACAAATTTGTTTGCTTTTTGGTTTAGCTTTAACTTTTAATGCTTTAGTAAATCCAGCATTACGTTCTTTAAATCTTGTTTTATCAACCGTCACCCTTGCAGTTATTACCTATGGGAGACAAAGAAGACAACAAGAAAAAGATAGTGATACCTCTTCCTTCTCTTTCCATCTCCCAACTCTAATTTACCTGACTCACATTACGGCAATTCTGTCATTTTGTTCCTGTATTAATTGGGGAATGCCAACACTTCGTTCTGAATATTGGGTAAGTATATTACTTGTATTAATGGTGGCTGAATGGTTATTTAGTATTATTGGCATTTTCGGTAATAGTTTTGGTGTCCACTGGCGACATAGTGCATGGTATCTTGGTTTTGGATTAGCTGCTGTTAGTTTTTATTTATTACTAGTTAATGTTGAGGGTAATTTTGTTTATACTAATTTTACTCGCGTCAAAAGTTATCCTTGGGCTGTAATTTGGTTAGTAACTCCAGTAACGTTGACTGTTATTGCTAGTCGGAGTGTGGGAATCCACGGCAAAATTAATAGTGTATCGAGTGTCATTACTTTGGGAATGGCTCAATTACTCACTTTACCCTTAGCCAGAACAAGATTAATTGGTTTAGGTGTAGGCGTGCTGTTGATGTTTTTCAATACCAGCTATTTAAAAACCCAGGACTTTGCATTAATTACAGTTGCATTTATTTTGACTTTTATTGCTGTCATCTTCGGTGAAGGTATACCTAGTTTCCCCTTACTATCCATATCAGGTTGGTTTGTGGTTACTAGTATGGCAATTTTGGCTTTATGGGTGACGCGCAAATATTTACTGACTCGTAATCTTCAGAATTCAACTAATAGTCAACACCTACTCTCAATAATTTATATAGAAGCAACAAATAAATGGGCTTGTATATTATTGACTGTCGAATTACTCGCCTTAACTTTACATGCAGTTGGAGTCTATCAGGGTAATTTCACCACCGATACTTTCTATATACTTGCCGCCTTTATCACTTTATTATCTGTAATTTTTCGTAGTTGGCATGAACCAACTAACTGGGCATTTTATGGTATTGGTTGGTGTTTGGAATTACTCGCGGCTGAGGCATTAGCATTTGGTGGCAGAACAACTGTTAAAATTGCGATCGCAAATATTGCTCTAGGTTTAGCAAGCCAGCTTTTTGGCGAATGGTGGAAACGCAGACACAGCTTGCAGGAATTACCCAATAGTTTCCATATCTTGCCAATTATCTATGCTTTATTTAGTGTCGTGCTACGTTTTGATACTTTTACCAGTTGGACGGGATTATATACCCTGGGCGTGGCATTAATTATCATTGGTGTGGGTAGACGCAGACAAGCATTAAAACCTTTGTTATACCTGGGATTAATCGGGGTTTCAATTTCTGCCTACGAATTTCTCTTTTACCAAATGTTACAGGTGCAGGGAGGCGCATATGGTGATGGGTTAATTGCCATGTCTGCATTGGGTGCGATTATTATGTATGTTTATCGCATCCTTTCTCCTTGGCTGGTTCAATATTTACGCTTGAGCAGACAAGAAATCGAAGCAGTTGCCCATTTCCATTGGGGGTGGAGTAGCTGTTTATTATTATTGGCGATTGTCTCGCCCGTGGAAATTAATCGCTTTATTGGCTTAGGAACAGGTACATTTTTAGTCCGCTACGCCATCTTCCAAGGCAGAATGTCTAATTACCCAGAAGATTATCCAGCGAATGCTGAAAACTCCTTAAATACGGGTGTCCCAGCACGGGATTTTTGGGTTTATCTGGGTTTTATCGAAACCTTAATGATCGCCATTTTGTTGCGAGATTTACCAATCGGACAAGTATTTACCCAGCAATTATTGCCTTGGAATGGGGCGATCGCTTGTATTGTGGCATATTTCCTCTATATTCTACCGTGGGAGCGTTGGGGATGGTCGAAAACACCTTGGCAAAATACTGCCTACGTTTTGCCATTAGTAATTGTTGGCATCACCTGGTTACAAATTTATCCAACTACTTTATTAATTACGGCTGCCTTTTATGCTTTTCTGGCAAAGCTCAATCAGAATTTTCGTTTGACGTATCTTAGTATTGGCTTGATCGATTGGGCACTATGCAAATGGTTTTATAATTTACATCTAACTAGTGAATTGTGGTATGTGGCAACGATTGGGTTATCTTTACTTTATATTGCTCAATTTGATCCAGAATTAAAATTAACCCCACAGAAAGATAAGCGCCACTATTTGCGGTTATTAGGTAGCGGCATGATTTGCACTTCGGCTGTGTTGTTTCACCAAGATACCGTTCTCATCCCGATAATTATCAGTATTCTGACTATTTTTGCCGGGTTAAGTTTGCGAATTCGGGCATTTCTGTATGTGGGCACAGGTGCATTTTTAATGACTTCAATTTATCAATTAGTCATTCTCAGCTTGCGTTATTCCTTCGTCAAATGGATTATTAGTTTATGCGTTGGGATTATTTTTATTTCCATTGCCGCAAACTTTGAAACCCGACGAGAACAGTTAAATTCTTTGTTTAGGAATACTAGTGATGAATTTCAAGAATGGGAGTAATATCATGTCCGGTTGAA
The DNA here is from genome assembly GCF_034931845.1 of Calothrix sp. UHCC 0171. Taxonomy (NCBI): domain Bacteria; kingdom Bacillati; phylum Cyanobacteriota; class Cyanophyceae; order Nostocales; family Calotrichaceae; genus Calothrix; species Calothrix sp. UHCC 0171. Next base: position 54,538 of record NZ_JAYGHN010000017.1, on the reverse strand, counting down.
TACTTATTATTAAGACTGACACGGAGACTAAGAGACGCGGGGGCGCGGAGAAATTTTAATTGTAAGTGATTAGCCGAACATGATATGACTAATTTCTGAAGTTTATTGTACTGGTTTTCAGAAAAAAATTAAATACTCGCGCCCTCATCTATACTGGGTAATTCTTGCATATTACGCACAAACTTCGTGACGAGACTACGGGGAATAAATCTCACAGTTTCTGCAAGTATACGATTTTTGACACCAGGGATAACTACAGTTTTATTTGCCATCAATCCCCGATAACCAACTCTCGCAACAGTTGCTGCATCCATCATTTTTTTGCCTTTGACTAATTCCGTCTCCGCCATCCCCGTTGTTACGTGGAAAGCTGACTCAGTTGGACCAGGGCATAGTACAGTTACTGTGACACCCGTACCTTCTAACTCATTTGCGATCGCCTGTGAAAAGGATAACACGTATGCTTTAGTGGCAAAATATACTGCCATCAAGGGTCCAGGTTGAAATGCCGCAGTTGAAGCAACATTTAATACTTTTCCTTGACCACGTTTTGCCATATCCCTCACAAAAAGTTTCGTCATGTGAGTTAGAGTCACCAAGTTAACTTGTAGCATATCCAATTCCGATGTGAGGTCGGTATCGGCAAAAAAACCATAATGACCAAATCCAGCATTATTGACTAAAAAATCAACATTTATTGATGCTGCTTGTAGTTGGGAATATATTTCTAAAGATGATGTTGGCAAAGATAAGTCTTTGGTAATCATTGTAATCAAACTACCAAATTTCGATTTTAATTCATTAGTAACATTAGCTAATTGTTGCTCATTCTTATCGACTAATACTAAATTATAACCATCACGAGCAAAAATACTTGCTAATTCGTAACCAATGCCTGCTGCCGCTCCAGTAATCAAAGCGGTTTTTTTCGGTTGTTTGTGATCGATTTTCTTGGGGAACATATTACTTAAAACTAAAATTTGGCATTAACAATCAAGCAAATACCAATGCCAACTCATCCAGTATTTCTACTCTTGAGCTAATAACTTTATCAGTCAGCATTGACATCGCCTTATCATATCTAATAGATTGAATATAGTATGTTTATTTATAAGCATTCTAAAGAATTAAAATTACAATTTTAGTCAGAGTTGGCTTACTGAGTTGTGTTCAAAAGTTTCTGAAGTAAATATTGACGGGAGCTAGAGACAAAGATATCTATTTGTATCCCGTCAACTTTGGATAAGTAAGCATATATTCGTGAGGAGTCAAAGAGTCTTACATGTTGGATTTTAAGACTTCAGACTGTAGTTTATTTACTCACAAATTGCTGTCATTTGGATTTACGCAACTGACTTCTAAAATCTAGATAATTACGGTTTTATACTAAATGAGGATATTTACTTTTCAGTAAAGTGCAAACTCCCACTGCTGCTAATATCCCTAAAGAGATTTGTGATTCAGGAACCTTTCTTTTTGGTTCTGCTTTGGGTATTCTCACAACATAATCATAGATAATTTCAACATTTGCACCAGCAAATGTATTGAACTCTTGTGATAAATTTCCTGCACCTGTACTCCGAGATTTTGCTTCTGCTGTGACAGGTAAAACTAACTCTCCCAATCCCAAAAATAAATCAAATCCGCTAGTTAGTTCAGTAGAATCAGTTTCTTGACTAGATAAATTGTTGAAAGTTGCTCCAGAAGTTCCTCCAAAGTCTTTTATCCCATCAAACGCTGTAAATTGCTTGGAGATAGATGCAGTCGGTAAAGTTGCTAACAAAAGACTTTTATCTGGTTTGAGTAGTCTAACTTCTGCTGCTAAATCAGCCGTGACATTAGTTACAGATGCATCACGACTCTCTAATTCAATTGAGCCTTGAACTGCTCCTATTAATGTTAGTTTTACACTGGTTAAATCTCCTAATTCGGGATTAAACTTTGGTAAAGTGACAGATTTATCAAAATAGTTAGTTCTTTGTACAGTGACAGAACTCTCATATTTTAAAGATGCGGCGACGGCTGAATGCATAGATACGGCATATGTTGCGATCGCAAATATTGCCATTTGCAGTTGAGGTAGATGGCGATGCATTTTAATCCCTTATATTTTGATATATTTTAGTTTTTGTTTTCACACACTCTTTGCTAAGAGATTACGCTTAATCTATCTACTTACGCAATATCATTGACAGTATCTTGATTAAATCTTTATTAATTAGATTTAACATTTATAAATAATTAAATATCAACGAATATCAATAGATAAAAATAAAGTTTTTAAATATTGCTCATGATTTCTTTATAAAAAATTGGGATGTTCCCTAATTTTGCAAAAATAAAATTTGTAGTGGGAGCCGGAAAGCTCCCTAATCTCCAGGAAGCGGGCTAGAGAGCATCACTACAAAAAATCCCGTCAAATTACTGTAGTGCGGAGAGGAGTTTCCGGGGAGATATTCTTCACGGAAAACCTGGAGCCGGAAAGCCCGCTACACCAACAACAAGATGGGTAATTTCTTTTTCGCAAATCACCTAAACGGACTGCGGAAATTGTTCAAGATACTTTGTTGCTGTCGGAAACAGAAGCCGATGTATTACAGATTCAACGCAGAGATATAGAGGAACAAAGTTCACCGTGACTTTGCCCAAATATTAAACCCAACATTAAAGTAATTGGGATGTAAATTATTGAGGGAACAGAACTAGAATAAAATTTAAACTTTGATTTCCTCAAATTCGCTTTTTAGGTGACTAACTCAACTAAAGCATCCCATTGAAAACGAACAACACATGAGACTAAGCAGCCACGGTAGTATTCAGTTGTAAATACTGAAAGCGTGATCTTGGTCTGACCTGGGTCTAAAATTTGCTTGACTTTACAGATTTGCCTTTTGTTCTTACAGTAGGCAACAATCCGATCACCAGCCTTGATATCCAACGCTTTAATTTTCAATTTTTACTCAACCTTGTGAATAAATTAGCTTAACTATAAAGACAAAGATACTGCTACGCTTAACTCGCTTAACAGTTAGAATCTCCTCCTACTATAGCACAAAATTAGAGCTAGAAATCATATCAAAATAAAAAATGTTATGTCAAGATGATTCATACTTAAAATTTCTCGTCAGCCATAGTTAGGAAACGGGAACTTGGAAAGTTGAGAATATTTTTAACCAAATCTTAGCCATTTCTAAATCTACTTTTAATGCTGAAGTTGAGATTAAGTCCTAAACTTTCCTTTGTAGTTAGAGCAACAAATTCATGTTAAGTGCTGTACAAACCATAAGCATCTTCCAAAAGCAACCCGAACCAAAAGTATTTATACCTAACCAAGTCATTTTTGCAGAAGGACAACCTGGAGATGTGATGTACGGTGTTCTGGAAGGAGAAGTTAACATCTCCGTCAATGGCAAAATTACCGAGACGATTACAACCGGAGATATCTTTGGCACTGGTGCCCTCGTCGGCATCAATAATAGAACTTATACAGCCACAGCTAAAACTGACTGCAAGTTAGCTTTCCTTGATGAGCAACGCTTTTTGTTTGCGGTTCAAGAAACACCGATGTTTGCGTTGAAAGTTATGCGAAGCTATTCCCAACGCTTGAGTCGTTTGGAGCATAATTTATAAAAAAATTATAAAAATTAGCCCTTTCAAGGTGCTGAGGAAAAAGTTTGATTTAACGTTCAAATTTTTCGTGAGATTGAGAAACCGAGCTTCTGTCGAAAGCAATTAAGGAAACCCGGTTTTTAACGTTAATCCTTGCCCATCTTGAAAGGCTTAGTTAGATAAATAAACAGACTCTACTTCCACATATTTTAGTATGATTCGCGAATCATGCGATCGCTTGACGTTATATCGTAGCCAAATGCTCACTACATAGATAAGTTTTACTCTGCCTTCAACTCATCCATTTCAAATAAACTAATAATTACTCCAGCAATGGGAACAGCAAGAAAAACTCCCAGTAGCCCTGCAACTCTAGCGCCTATTAACAAGGCGAAAAACATCACAACCGGATTAATATTCAGTGAACCTTGCATAATGCGCGGCATCAGCAAATTTTCTTCTATTTGTTGAATTAAAATACAAACTACTAGGACTTTGATACTTAGGAAAATCCCTTGAGGTAAAACAATTAACGCGATAATACTAATTCCTAATGTGGCTCCAATCCCTGGAATCAAATCAAAAACTCCGGCAATGGCAGCTAAAATTAAGGCATAAGGCACTTGCAAAATCAAAAATACAACAAACACAGAAATTCCAAAGAATACCGATAAAATTAACCTTCCCCAAAAAAATCCTAGAAAGTTACTTTGGATAGCAGTAGTTATCCCGTTACGTAGATGTTCAGGAAAAAGTTTCAGCACAAAATGCCAGAGACGTTCACCATTTAGCAACATAAAAAAAGCGACAACGGCAATTAAAACTATATCCAGAAAGCTGGCAATTAATCTTTGAACTGTACCCAAACCAAAACCGATACCTGCAAAAGCTTGGTTTCGTAGTTCTTTCTCAAGCTCGCTTAAATCTACTTGCAGATTCCACTGTTTTAGAAAAGCTTCTATTCGTTCTAATAACGATATGATAAAATTAACAAACTCTGGAAATTGATTGATTCATTCTTGTCCCTGAGATAACGCTGCAAAACCAATTGTGAATGTAAAAATAACCAGGATTAAAAGACTGACTAAAAACACTAAAGTAACTGCTAATGTGTGCGGCAAAAAACGCTGCAACCATTGCACAGGATAATTGAGTAGAAATGCTACAACTGCTGCTAAAGTAAAAATTACAATTACTGTTGAAAAATATGCCAACACTTGGACTATTACCCATCCAAAAGTAAATAGTAGCAAGTAGTGAAATAATTTGTTGGTACTTACTTGTGTTAAAAAATTATTTAATCTTAATTTACTCATCGTCGTTTAATTAGTTTTAATCTCTATAATTCACAAGATGCTGATTAGTATTCGTGTACAAATAAATTGAACAAGTAGTTTGGGCAGCATTCGACTGAGCCCTCGCTGAAGTCTTGCTCACTTTTGGGCAATAGCAAGCGAGATGCTTGCACTACTTATTTTTATATGATTCCTTACACTATCCAAGGGTTATTTTTGTTTCATATCAAGTTCGACTAATCAGTTATCATTAAATGTTTCTCCGCGTCGGTTTTATCGTAATTATTCAGGCGAACCTGATATCACTGCTGCATAACTTCAGTTATTAGGCACTTTTTTCTATTGTGAGCTTGACAAGCAAATGTGACTCAAAAGTGAATTGGACAAAAATCTTCACATATTCCATATTCCTAAACTCACCACCGCACATAATTACTCGACATCCCTGTGATTTATCGATGTCAAACTTGTTCCGCACCCGCCAACATGCAGCAGGGAAAAAAGGGGCAGATTTTGAGGAAGGAGATGATTCATGATTTTGTAGCAATCCCTTAAGTTAAGTATTCAATACTTTTAAAAGTATTCTTTAACCTTTAAATAATAAGATTTTAATCTTGCTAGTATAAGTTGGTAGTGCTCAGTCTAATTAATGTTATTGGATTGCCGAATATATAGTCTGAATAGTATACTCGATTGCGGCTGTTAGATTGTTTCTATCAGCACTTTGGAGCAGACTTCAAGTAAATGAATTATCTTATCTAAACGATATTGATAGTCATTTTGTGTTCAATGATTTTCAGATAAAAGTCATTTCCAATCAGTAAGTAGAACGGTGCAAATAAACCGTAGACGCGGAGCGGCTTCTCGCAGAGTAGTATATAACGAAAAGTAAAGTTACCTAATACCATTTCACGAAAAATCTGATACAGATGTAAATCCTGAAAGCTTTGCTGCATCTAAGTTTTTTAATTGCGTTAGCGAAGCTCTTCCGAAGGAAGCATTGCGAATTGCGAATTGCGAATTGGTATAAAACCCTCTTCCCTTCTGCCTTCTGCCTTCTGCCCTCTGCCCTCTGCCCTCTGCCTTGTCATAACGACAATTTTTAACACCGACCTACTTAAACGTAGAAATAAAAAATGCTTAATCATGACTTATAAACTTATTTTGATCAAACGATTTGTATAGTTTTTAGTTAAATATTAAGCCAACATAATTCAATCAAAAGGCAACAAAAATGAGTAATCAAATTCAACTTAAATTTGCTGGCACTATCACTTTAGATGGGGCAGAAATTTCCGATTTTGATCCCAAAACTAAACGTCTGTTCCTAACAGGAGAAGTTGCTGATAAGCCAGTTCTTCAGGTAGTGGATATTTCTGATCCTAGCAACCCAACTAAAATCGGTAATACTGATCTCTCTACTTTTGGTGCTGGAATTCAAAGTGTAGCTGTCAGAAAAGGAACAACAGGTAATAGTATTGTTGCGGTGGCAATTTCTGCCGCAAATATAACTGAACCGGGCAAAGTCGTATTTTTTGATGCCACGGTTGATATTACTAACCCCATTCCACTGGCTCAGGTGGCTGTGGGTGCTTTACCTGATATGCTCACCTTTTCCCCCGATGGGACAAAACTTTTAGTTGCAAATGAAGGGGAGCCAAGTGAAGACTATACAATAGACCCAGAAGGTTCAATTAGCATTATTGATGTTTCTGGTAATATTGGCGCTTTAGATAATACAAAGGTTGCCACTGCAACTTTCACCGCCTTTAATGCTCAGGAGGCGAGTTTAAAACAGCAGGGTGTCAGAATTTTTGGCAAACTAGCAAATGGTACAAATTCCACAGTTGCCCAAGACCTAGAACCAGAATATATTGCATTTTCTGGCGATAGTAAAACTGCTTTTGTGACACTACAAGACAATAATGCTTTCGCAAAAGTTGATATTGCCACTGCCACTGTCACCGATATTTTACCATTAGGCTTCAAAGACCATAGCTTACCAGGGAATGGAATTGACGCGAGCGATCGCGATAGTAATATTAATGGTGGCATCAATATTAAAAATTATCCCATTTTCGGGATGTACCAACCAGATGCGATCGCTTCTTTTGAATCTGGTGGTAAAACCTATTATGTGACTGCCAATGAAGGGGATTCTCGTATTCGTCCTACAGAAGATGACATCTTACCTGCTCCTAATGATACAGAAGGAAGTATTTTCAACGAAGAAGTCAGAATTGGGAATGATGCAGTAGTTTTAGACCCGACGGCTTTCCCTAATGCTACGGAGTTAAAAAATAACGCTAATCTCGGTCGTTTAACCATCACTAACACCCTGGGGGATACCGATGGGGATGGAGACTACGATAAGTTATATGCTTACGGCGCTCGTTCTTTCTCTATTTGGGATGATACAGGTAAATTAGTTTTTGATAGTGGCGATCAATTTGAGCAAATTACCGCAGCCCAAACACCGACTCTATTTAATGCCAACGATGGAGTTGCCAGTCAGTTTGATACCCGTTCCGATAATAAGGGACCAGAACCAGAAGCAGTAACTATCGGTTACGTTAACGGCAAAGCCTATGCATTTATCGGTTTAGAACGTGCTGGTGGTGGTGTCATGGTTTATGACCTTAGCAACCCCACAAACCCTAAGTTTGTCCAATATATTCGCACTGAGGGTGATATTAGCCCAGAGGGTTTAAAATTTATTTCTGCTGCTGACAGCCCCAATGGTAAACCATTACTCGCAGTTGCTAATGAAGTCAGTAAAACTACGACACTTTACGCAATTGAGACTCCAAACTCGACTCAAATTACTAACTACACCTTCAACAACCTGCCCAAATTAGGTACAACCTCCACAGGTCAAGATATTCTCTTAGGTGGTTTCTCCGGTTTATATTTCCAAGGCATAGCTGCAAACGGTAATCTCAAATTTGTCACCCACACCGACAGGGGACCAAATGGAGAACCAACTGCTGAGAAAAGACCATTTCTGTTACCCAATTTCCAGCCAGAAGTAGTTAGCTTTGAAGTCAACCGTTCCACCAGTGAAATTACCATCACCAAGCGAACTGGATTATTTCGTCAAGATGGAACCACACCCCTAACTGGTTTACCGAACTTGCAACCTGGGGCAGCGAATACTGCTTATACGGATGAAGTTGGTGTCGATTTAAACGGTAATATTCTCCCGAATGATACCTTGGGAGCAGACTTAGAAGGGATTGTTGTCGCGGAAAATGGTGATTTTTGGATGGTTGACGAATACCGTCCAGCAATTTACCACTTTGATAGTAATGGTAAATTAATTGACCGCTTTATTCCGCTTGGGGATGCAACCGACGAGGGTAAAAATGGTGGAACTTCCTTTGGTACACCAGTTATACCTGCTGTTTATGCCCAACGACGTGCCAATCGCGGTTTTGAAGCAGTTGCCTTAGAAGGTAGAAAACTTTATGCCTTTATCCAAAGTGCGATCGATAATCCCGATAATGGTGGCGACACTGTATCTAGAGCTTCCCGGAATCTGAGAATTCTGGAATTTGATATTGTCAGTAAGCAGGTGACTGGAGAGTATCTATATCTTCTCGACGATATTACAGCGAGCGGTAACGCCAAAACAGATAAAATCGGCGATGCAGTTGCTCTGGGTAATGGTAAATTCGCAGTTGTGGAGCGAGATGATTTATCTACCACTGCGTCCAACAAGTTAATTTATCAAATTGACTTGGCTGAAGCAACAAATATCAATAACCCTGCCAACTTTACCTTACCCACAGGTAAAACCATCGAACAACTTTCCACCCTTGAACTCACAGCAGCCAACATTAAGCCTGTAAGTAAGAGTCTGATTGCCAATGCTGCTCAATTGGGTTATACCGGGGTAGAAAAATTAGAAGGTTTGGCATTAGTTGCCCCAAATACCCTGGCGCTGATTAATGATAATGACTTCGATGTTACTGGAACCAACACACCAGCCAAACTCGGTATTCTGGAATTACTCAACGACTTACCTGTTGCTCAAACTGGCTTAACCAAGAATAGTAGCAATGATGTCTTTAACATTTCCGGTGGTGTGGGCATACCTAGATTGCAAGTATCCCTAATTGGGAGCAATTCTACTTTTGTGAATGAGTTGTGTATATTTGCTGTCGATGATAGCCAAGGCAGGATCAACGGGATTTCTCCAGGGCAAACTGGGTATACAGAAGCCGCATTAGAACGAGCCAAAGTAGTTTGGAGTGCGATCGCTAATAATCCTAATGGTTTCAATCGGAATGAATTGAACCGCCTGTTGGAATTTGAATCGGGGGGAAATTTCCGTTTTCTCCTAGTTAAAAATAGCAGTATTGATGCTGTGAAACTAGGGAAAACTTCCTTGAGTGATGTTTTATTTTCCAGTGAGACAACGCAAAAAATTACTTTCGTGGGAAATAATGCGTTCACTTTGTCATGGGAAGATGGAACTGGCAATATTTCCGATTTTAAAGATTTAGAAGTCAAGGTTGAATTCACCAATCAGCAGTTACCTTTGGGTAGCAGATTACAAGGAAATAGTCAAGCGGAATTACTAGATTTGCGAGGCATTTCTGGTAATCTCAAAGCTGAGTTTACCCTGTATCGAGAAGCTGGATTTGATAACTTGGTTGGTTTCTATAAAATTGCCAATGAGAATGGCGGAATTGACACCAATAATGATGGAATTGCAGATATTCTTCCTGGTCAAGCTGGTTATATTCAAGCCGCAATTAATCAACGTCTTCCCGGAGTTGATTTAACTGTTAGTAACCAAGGGAAAGCGACCTTTAACAGCACTATTGTTGGTGGTTCATTACTAGCACCATTTATTATTGCTAATGGCAGACCCGCAGCAATTTTAGATAGTAATTCAAATAACGACCCTGCGGTTTACTTCCCATTTCTTGGTGCCAATCCAGGACAAGTAGACCATATTCGCTTACTGGGAAATAACACCTGGGGCTTTGAAGATTTACCCCTTGGTGGTGATAAAGATTACAATGATATCGTTTTGCAAATGAAATTGACAGTGTAATTAAACATTAAAATTCAACCTCTAGAGACGTAGTCATTCTACGTCTCTGTTTGGATAGTCAAAACAATCAAACCTCAATCAAATAAAAAAATTGTCAAAGTTTTTTAAACAGTATATAGACTGTTCTTAATCTAGGAAATGCATTATGGATATTAGTTAATCAGTGAATTTACAGAAGCAAGAGTTATTAATTCGATCGCGAATTAGTAGTAATACCAAATTTAGCGTGAAGTTGCATAATTATGTCGCAACTAAATTTTGTGCAGCATCAGATAAAAATTGTGTCAACCATTGATTAACTAATTAACTATTTCGGTCAGCATAAGCAATTTTTGGGAAATTAACAACATGGCAAGCTCTACCTCTGGTAATCACGTAATTTTCCTCCACCCAGATGGAACCAGTCCATCTCACTTTGCATTTGCTCGATTTGTTGATAAAGGTCCTGACGGACGTTTGAATTGGGACATGATGTCCAATTCTGCGGTTTACCTGGGTCATATGGAAGACCAACTCGGAGGTACTTCCAATGCTGGTGCTGTGACTCATGCTACAGGTGCTAAGGTCTACGCAGAATCTTTTGGATTAAATGGAGATGGTTCGCCAGTTACCCCCCTATCTGGAAACACGGGTAAGACAATCATCCAAGAAGCGATCGCAGCCAAAAAAGTCACTGCTCTAGTTCAGTCTGGCGCTGCCTATGAGCCTGGCACTGCCGCCTTTGTCTCCCAAGTCGGTGAAACAGTAGATGCCAATGGCAACCGAGTTCCCCCTCGTCAACGTTCCGCAGAAATTACTAAAGAAGTTATCCTCTCTGGGGTGAATTTCATTCTCGGTGGCGGTGAACTAAACATGGTACCCATTGGTACTGCTGGTTTTCATGGTACTGCTGCTGAATATGATGCCCTCAGCACTAACCCCCTGCAACGACCCAGTGAGAACCTGATTGAATTAGCAAAAAGCAATGGTTATACAGTTGTTTACACAGAGCAACAACTGAATGATCTACTCGACCCGGCAAAAACTCCCACACCACCAACCAAAGTCTTAGGTGTATTCGCTCCCATCCACACCTTCAACGATCGCCCAGAGGAAGTCTTAGCAGAACGGGGACTATCACTATATTTGGAGACAGCACCTACCATCGCACAGATGTTGGATGTCACCCAAAAGTTGATGGAAAAACACCCTAACTTCAACAATGGTTCGATTGCGATCGTTGAAGAAGAAGGAACCGATAACTTTGGTAATAACAACAATACTCCTGGAACCCTGGAAGCTTTGCGTCGTTCTGATGCCGCAATTGGGGTGGCAATGGCTTTTGTTGAGAAGCATCCTAATACCCTGTTATTAACTGCGGCTGATAGCGATGCTGGTGGTTTACAAGTTCGTGACCCTATAACTGCTGGTGAACCTGTAGGTAATATTAATAACAACCCCACCACCTCCGCCCGTAACGTGCCGATGGATGGGCAAACAGGGTCGAATACTTTACCCTTTGTGACTGCACCGGATACGAATGGGGATGTTTTCAATTTTGCGATCGCTTGGGCTGGTTCACCTGATTTCAGTGGTTCTATTGTTTCCAAAGCCCATGGTTTGAATGCTGATAAGTTACCAGCGACAGTGGACAACACGGGAATATATGAGTTGATGTATGAGACTCTATTCAATACTGAACTTGAATCCCGTAACCCCGCACCAACACCAGCACCTAAAGCCACAAAAGATACTGGAAACGTCATTTTTATTCACCCTGATGGTACCAGTCCTTCCCATTACATGGCGTTGCGTAACATCGACCAAGGTCCCGATGGTCGCCTCAACTGGGATAAGATGTCGAATGCGGGTGTCTACCTGGGACATATGGAAAACCAGTTAACGGGAACTTCCAATGCTGGTGCAGTCACCCATGCCAATGGGGTGAAGGTATTTAATGAATCCTTTGGCTTGGAAGAAGATAATTCTCGTGTCACTCCCGCATCTGGTAAAAAGGGTTACACAATTCTTGAAGAAGCTATTGAAGCCGGAAAAGCAACTGCTCTGATTCAATCAGGTCATTTGGCAGAACCGGGAACTGCTGCATTTGCGGCGGAAACTACTAACCGTGATGGTAATGACTTACGAGCGCGGGATAAGTATGCGGAAATTATTGAGCAGGTAATTCGCTCTGGAACTGATGTGATTATGGGTGGTGGTGAGCTGTATATGTTACCGCAAGGTACTACAGGGTTCCACGTCACTGCGGAATTAGATGCAGCAGAAACCCGTTCCGAGCGTCGTCCCAGCATCAACTTGATTGATTTGGCAAAGTCTTTGGGTTACACCGTGGTTTATACCGAAGAGGAAATGAACCAGGTGGTCAATAGTGCGAATCTACCACAAAAGCTTCTAGGTGTATTTGCCGCCAGAAATACCTTTGACGATCGCACAGAAGAAGCACTGGGTCTTAACAGCGATAGCCCGCTACCTCTGTATGTTGCTACAGCCCCCACCGTTGCAGAGATGTTGGATGCATCTTTGAAAATACTCAATCAAGACCCGGATGGCTTCTTTGTTGTAGTTGAAGAAGAAGGTACTGATAACTTTGCTAACAATAATAATGCTCCAGGCACAATTGAAGCAATACGCCGGGCAGATGCAGCAATTGGCGTGGCGATGGATTATGTGAATACCCAAGACCCCAACACCTTAGTAGTTACTGCCGCAGATAGCGATGCTGGTGGTTTGCAGGTGTTCCAATATAAACCCTATAACCGTCCCTCTGGGAATTTTACCCCCAATACTCCAGAACTTGCAGATAGTGAACCCCAAGCACCTTTTATTGGTGTTAATCCAACAACTACCAATACTAACCGCGCTGTACTAGATGGGATTAATGGCAGTACAGGAACTCCAGAGGCTCCTTGGAAACCATTTGCGGCTCAGGATAGTATCGATGGACCAATGGGTAACTTTGGGATTGCTTGGGTTGGTACTCCTGACTTCCCCGGTAGTATTGTTTCCAAAACCTACGGGATGAATGCAGATAAACTTCCCAGCACCTTAGATAACACCAAAATCTACGATTTGATGTATGAGACATTATTTGGTGTTACTCCCCAATTCGTAGCTACTCAACAGGAAACTCAGTTAGTTGCTGGAACTCAGGGAACTGATGAATTAATTGCCAATGCTCCCGGTAGTAGCTTGGATGGAATCAATGATACTGTGTTTACTGGTGCAGGTAATGACGAAGTTGATTTACAAACTGCGTCTTCTCCTATCGCTGGTAGTAACCGTGTCAATTTAGGGAATGGTGATGATATCGTCTTTGTCAGCAAAGGTGATCGCGTTTTTGGCGGTGCTGGCAATGATATTTTTGATGCTACCGACGCTAAAGGTGGAAATCGCATGTCCGGCGGTGCAGGAGATGATATCTTTTTCCTTGGAAGTGGCGATCGCGCTTTAGGTGGCGATGGCAATGATAAATTCTTCGTCCAGTCTGGTGGTGGCAACCTCATTTCTGGTGGTGCAGGGGCTGATCAATTCTGGATTGTTAGCGGAGAATTACCACAAGCTGCAAATACAATCCTTGATTTCCAAGTTGGTACTGATGTAATTGGTATTCTTGGTAGTGCAAGTCTGGGAATTTCTGCATCAACTCTGAATCTTAATCAAGTTGGTGGTGATACACAAGTTATCTTTGGTGGTAACACTTTGGCTGTTCTCACCGGAATTCAAACTAGCAGCTTAAATCTAAGTAATGTGAACCAATTCGCTTTTGCTTAATTTAGGTTAATTGATTAATTTCACGCCTTTCTACAAATAATTCATTTTGCTGCCAAAATCATGTAGGAACTAATCTTAGTTAGATTAGCTCCTACAAAAAAATTTAAAAAAACACATGGTTGTATCTTTTAATTTGTGATTTTTGGAAATCAATGTGGAAATACTGACCAAATTTAGTTAGTGCATCCCTAATTTCAACTGCTGTTAGCTAATTTTGACAAAAGTAATGTACGTACATGAAATAATTTTGATTATCAAATTTATCATCAAAGTTTTTATTAAATATTAAATAAACTTCTCTTAATTTAGGAATGGTATTGTATGTAATATCACTCAGTAATTTTCAGTAAATAGTAATTACTAGCTGTATATTGTCAGGTTATTAATCTTGCTGTTGTAGGAATTATATTTGGTTTATGAACGTAATTTTAGACAAAAACTTTATCTTACAGGATTTTTAGTCTCAGTATATTGTCAAAAACCAAATTAGAGTCCTATAAATAACGAATTCAATAGCCAAAAAACGTCAGCTTTAGTCAACGTTAAAACTAGTTTTCTTAGTAGTTGAAAACTGGTAATTTCAATATGTTTTTCCACAGGATGTGAAAATGTCTAGGTAAATATAGCCTTCAAAGCCGACATTAAAAGTCTCTCTGCTTTACATGAGATAGATTTTTCAGAGTTAGTTTTGAGCAGATTGACTAAGCAAACATTGTAATCAAACTTGAGGTATTTCATGTCCAATACACCATTTGACACAACTCAGCCTTCACAAGTTAAAGGGCTAAATGGTTACACAGTTGATCCAATCTTTACTGTTGGTGACAAAATTGGCGACTATGTTCCTCCTGGTATTCTTGATGGTATTGGTGCTTTCTCAATCAATGACACCACTGTGCGTCTGCTTGTTAACCATGAGTTAGGAAATACAGTTGGTTACAAATATACCTTGAAAAATGGTACTCAACTCCCTGGCGCAAGAGTGAGCTTCTTTGATGTTGACAAGCGCACATTTCAAATCACTAATTCTGGACTAGCCTATGACACCATCATCAACCGCAAAGGTGAAGTAGTTGATGAAGCCTCTGATTTAGATTTTGCTGGTCTTGCTAGATTCTGTTCCGCCGCTCTATTTGAAGCTAATAGCTTTGGCGCAGGCAAAGGCTTTGCCGATCGCATTTTCTTTACTGGTGAAGAAAATGATGGCGGTTCAGAATTTGCTTTGGACACTGCAACTAATACTTTGTACGCCTTGCCTTGGCTAGGTCGTGCGGCATGGGAAAACGTCACTGAATTAGATACAGGAACAACTGATAAAGTTGCCATATTAGTTGGAGACGATCGCGGACCTGCACCTCTAATTCTTTATGTGGGGACAAAAAATGCTTCTGGTAATTTCCTAGAACGCAACGGTCTTACAGGTGGCGAACTATTTGTATGGGTTGCTGACGATTCAACTGATGCCACCGATGCGATCGAAGCCGATCCCCGTGAATTTGCTGGTACGAACAATAGCGCCAAAGGTCAGTTCGTTAAAATTGATTATTACCGCCCTGACCTGGCTAGTCAAGCACCTATTGCTCAAACCGAACTTGGCTATGATTCTCAAGGTTTTGCAACCCAAGCCCAGCAAGATAAATTAGCCGCAGATGTCAAAGCATTCTTGTTCTCTCGTCCTGAAGATGTTGCCACCAATCCTCAAGATGGAACACAAGCTGTATTAGCTTCTACGGGTCGCGACACAATTTTTGGCGGTGCTGACACTTGGGGAACAACTTACAAGATTGATGTGGACTTTAGCGGTATTGCTTCTGGTGTCATTAATGCTGACGCTACCATTCTTTATGATGGCAACGAAGCTGATAAGAGAGATTTCGGTCTGCGTAGCCCTGACAACCTTGATTGGGCTGATGATGGCAAAATCTATCTGCAAGAAGATCGCGCAATTCCTGCAAGTCTGTTTGGTGCAACTTCTAAGGAAGAAACTTCGCTCTGGAGACTTGATCCTTCAGCACCTAACCCTTCAGAAACCCTCACCCGTATTGGACAAGTAGATCGCTCAGGAATTCCTTCTGGTCAAGTTGATTCTAACCCTACTGACCTGGGTAACTGGGAAACTTCTGGTATCCTTGATGTCTCCACATTGTTTGGGAATAAGCCTGGCGAATTATTCATTTTTGACGTACAAGCTGGAACCCTCAACAATGGCACAATCATCACCGCCACCAACATTGATGGTAACGGCAATGGAACTGCTACATCTGACGAAAACCTGGTTCGTGGTGGTCAGCTATCATTCTTAATTGCTCCTAACGCCAAATTGATTCAAAGCTCTTCCTTAGTTCCCGGTGCTACTTCTGGTGATGATATTTTTGAAGCTGGTTTCACCGAAGGTTTTGATGGTGTTAATGACATCGTCTTTACTGGTGCTGGTAACGACACAGTTGATAGCGTCATTGGTGGAGTTTTAGCCAGTGGCAACCGGATTGATACTGGTAGTGGCAATGACACTATTTTTGTAGCTAACAAAGATCGTGTATTTGCTGGAAGTGGCGACGATATCATCGAAGCGAGTGAGGCTAGTCGCTACCACGCTTCCGGTGGTGCTGGTAATGATGACTTCTTCCTGGGTGCTAATGGTCGCGCCTTGGGTGGTGATGGCAATGATCGCTTCTTTGTTGGTAATGGTGGCGGCAACTTGATATCTGGTGGCGCTGGTGCTGACCAATTTTGGATATTTAATGCTGAAGCTCCATCTAGTGCTAATACCGTAATTGATTTCCAAGTTGGTACTGATGTCCTTGGCTTCATTGGTGCAGGCGCAGGTGTCGGCTTTGGACAGTTAACTCTCACTGGCAACAACATTTCACTTAATGGTAATGCGATCGCCATATTAACTGGAGTTGACACTGCTAGTTTAACCGCAGCTAACTTTGCTTTCATCTAAATAGGAATTAGCAGAATACCAGTAATTAATAGGTTGAGGATGGGCGGAAATTCGTTCTGCTCATCCTTGTCTCAATAGTCTACCAAAGCAACTTTGCATCTCTTTGAGTCCATCTCAAGCCGTCAATATTAGCTTGGCGAATCATTAGATTACTGACTATTTAGGAGACATACCGATGTTGAAACTCAGACTAATCCGAGTTTCTTCGCTCAGATTCATTTCTACGCCATGTAAAAGCCAACTGGGAAATAATAACATTGTTCCCTCATAAGGTTTATAGCTGACCTTTGGAAGAGTCCATAAGTTAAACTCTAGGACTGGGGGAATTAACATCTGTGAAGCTGGACGGGGATCGGAAAAAAATATGCCCCCGCAGTTTTCAGGAGCCTTGAGATAATAAACCCCGCTTAATATCGAATTGGGATGATTGTGTACAGAGTTTGATGCGAGCTTACCATTAACCATTGCCCAACAGGTTGTGATGTTGAGAGAAAATTTTTGTAAATCCCAACGCAAAAAATTGGCAACTTCTAGAACATTTTTATGAATAATTTGTGTGAATTCATAGAAGCGATCGCGCTCATGTAAATTATTGACGCTATGCCATCCTAGTACATTTGACCATTTTTCTCCTTGGCGATCGCGTTGCTGTTCTGCATGAATTTCTGACAGCAAAATTGAATTTAATTGTTGATAGTTATCAATGCTAAAATGCCAAACAGGAGTAGGAAACCAATCATTTCTGGAACTAGACATACAGAGAGAATTATTTATTAATAAATAAAGGTATCATCATCATAGATTGATTGCCAATGCATTATTCGTAAATAGCATAAATGGCAAATTAGAAAAAATAGAAATAAACAAGGTAGAGGTTTGATTAAATTGTAAAAGTAAGGAGTCAGGAATAAAAATGCTTGATATTGGAACTGCCAGGAAATAGTGCTATCAAGTGTAAATCAATTTTGTTTATAGCATTTATGATTCGTTTTTTCTACCCCGACTGCAAATCCAAAATGCATTGCTTAATCTAAAATAAACCCATTCATAACCTTTTCGTAACTTTCTCTAAGTGTTTTTCTGAGACAATCTTGAGAAATATAGCTTTAAAACCAGTATATGTTCCCTGTTCTGCAAGTAGGCGATCGCAGGTTAATACCAGAAGCAATTATGCAACTGTTGGGAGAGTACCAAATGTTGCCGCAACTGGTAAAAGAGTTGGTAATAGATGATGCGATCGCGCAAATAAAGTGTAACCAAGAAGAAGAAAAAATAGCGATTGCACAAATTTCTCAACAATACCAGTTGGATTCGGAAGCAAAACGTCAAATGTGGTTGCAGCAAAATAATTTGACATCAGAGCAGTTAGATGCGATCGCAATTCGGCAATTAAAGCTAGAAAAATTTAAACAAACCAATTGGGGAGAAGATTTAGAAACATATTTTCGCCAACGCAAGCCTCAACTGGATAGAGTAATCTATTCTTTGTTGCGTACAAATGATATGGCTCTAGCTCAAGAATTGTATTTTCGGATTTCTGAGGGAGAAGATTCTTTTGCTCGGTTAGCACAGGAATATTCCCAAGGATTAGAAGTAGAAACAGATGGTTTAATTGGACCAGTTGAATTGCAATCAATCCATCCAGTGATGGTCAAGGTTTTGTCTAATATTCAACCACAACAGTTAGTTCCACCAACACAAGTTGGAGATTGGGTAGTATTAATTCGTTTGGAAAAGTTGCTGCCTGCTAAGTTGGATAATTCAATGCGTCAGCGATTATTAAACGAGCGCTTTCAGGTGTGGTTACAAACACAAATGCAAGAGCAAAAATGGCAAGTTATGACACCAGAAATTGAGGTGTTACAGCCATTAAGTATCAGTTACTCATAATGGTTGATAATCATCATTCACAAAGTCAATATCTCAGGCTGAAAACTCAATGACTTATATCAAAACAAATTTTCAAGATTTTATTAGAACTCTCACAGGTTTTGAAGAATTACCAACAGAATTAATCACGAAAATATTACCAAAATTCCAAGCTTGGCGATTCCGAATTGGTCAAAAAATTATTGGTAAAGAAGCAATCCCTGACCATATAGGTATTATTTATGAAGGGAAAGTCAGATTATTAGGTTATGACCCACGTACCCAAGTCCCAATTACTTTAAAAATTCTTGAACCTGGGGATTTTGTGGGTGAAATTAGTTTATTGCGCCAAGTCCCTTGCGAAACTGCGATCGCATCTACGGAAGTTATCATTTTATCGATTGCTACGGCTGATTTTCTCAGTTTATTGGCTACGTTTTCTAATTTTGCTCAAATTCGTCAAAATCAAGTGCATTTGGCGGAAGTGTTTGAAATTGTGGGTTTACAATTGGAACAACAAGCTAATGCTGGATTCAATCTCAAAGAATTAACGGAAGCAGCCGCAGAGAATGCAATTATTCAATATATTCCACCAGGAAAAATTTATACTCACCAATTAGAAACGGAAAAAATTTGGTTTGTTAGTGGAAATGGGGTGACAAACTATGCTCCTAATTCCCCTTTGCAATTTTGTGATGGAGAAATAATTGAAGTTAAAGGTGAACATTCTGCAAGATTAATTGGTTTTAATCCTGGAGATTTCTCTTTTTTAAGTGTAAACAACAATAATTTAGCTCATCAAGTCGATAATCAAATCATCGATAACTCAGTCAACGGTGAATTATTAACTGGTGAAGATGAATTAAATCTTGTCAATATTCCCTACGCCCCAGAGAAAGAACAACCAGTAAATATTTCCACAAACAAATACAAAAAACAAAAGTATCCCTTTGTGAGTGGCAAAGGAGAAATAAATGCCACCTCAGCTTGTTTGCAAATGCTATGCCAGCATCTAAAAATACCATTTCGCCGGGAAGTAGTACGACGGATTTTAAACGAACAATTTCGCCGACAAGAAACAATATCTTTTCAAGTTTGTGCTTACTTATCAGAACTAATTGGTTTGAAACCCCAACTAATTGATTTACCGACAACTAATTTAACACGCATTCCTACTCCAGCTTTAATTCGCTATGGAAATGACTTTGCCGTAGTCTATGAAGCGAGCGATCGCATGATTGTTTTAGGTGTACCATCGCAGGGAATTCAATATTGTAAACCAGGTGAATTAATAGCTAAGTTGGATGTGGGGGAGAATAGTTTTCCACCACAATTACAAATATTATTGCTTTCTCCGACTAAGGAAACACCTCAACAACGTTTTGGTTTGAGCTGGTTTCTACCGTATTTGTCGCGCCATCGTCAAGTATTGATAGAAGTCTTTATTGCCTCATTCTTTGTTCAATTAGCGGCTTTAGCAAATCCATTAGTTATTCAATTAATTATTGATAAGGTGATTGTTCAAAATAGTATTACTACTCTGAATATTTTAGGGGTATTACTGCTAGCAGTGGGGCTATTTGAAGCTGTATTGGGGGCATTAAGAACATATTTATTTGTGGATACAACGAACCGTATTGATATGGGACTGGGTTCGGAAATTATCGACCACTTATTAAGATTACCATTACGCTATTTTGAACGTCGTCCAGTTGGTGAATTATCCACCCGAATTAACGAATTAGAAAATATTCGCCAATTTTTAACTGGAACTGCATTAACAGTTGGTTTAGATGCTCTATTTTCAGTAGTGTATATCGTCGTCATGCTGTTTTATAGCTGGCAACTTACACTAGTTGGATTAGCAACAATTCCCGTATTTATTCTCATCACATTTATTGCCTCTCCTGTTATTCGCAAACAGTTACGTAGCAAAGCTGAACGTAATGCCGAAACTCAATCTTATTTAGTTGAGGTAATGTCGGGGATTCAAACAGTCAAAGCCCAAAATATTGAATTGCGATCGCGTTTCTCGTGGCAAGAAAAGTATGCGCGTTATGTTGGGGAAGGTTTTAAGACAGTTATTACCTCGACATTTGCCAATTCCGCTAGCCAATTTCTAAATCAACTTAGCAGTTTATTAGTATTATGGGTTGGTTCCTATTTAGTTCTCAAAGGAGAATTAACATTAGGAGAATTAATTGCCTTTCGGATTATTTCTGGTTATGTCACTAGTCCCATTTTACGTTTAGCGCAATTATGGCAAAGTTTCCAAGAAACAGCTTTATCATTAGAAAGATTAAGTGATATTGTTGATACTCCCCAGGAAGCAGAAAAAGACCGTTATAATATTCCTCTACCGGAAGTCGCAGGAGCAGTCAAATATGAGAATGTTTCCTTCCGATTTGCCACAAGTGGACCATTACAAGTATGTAATGTAAATCTGGAAATTCCGGCTGGTAAATTCGTGGGAATTGTCGGACAAAGTGGTTCGGGAAAAAGTACAATTATGAAATTACTGCTACGACTTTACGAACCCGAATCAGGCAGAATTTTAATTGATAATTATGATATTGCGAAAGTCGAACTTTATTCATTAAGACGACAATTGGGTGTAGTTCCTCAAGAAAGTTTGTTATTTGATGGTAGCGTGCAAGAAAATATTGCCTTAACCAACCCCGATGCCACAACCGCAGAAATCATTGCCGCAGCCAAAATCGCAGCAGCCCATGACTTTATTATGGATTTGCCCAATGGTTATAATACCCGCGTTGGGGAACGGGGAGCAGGGCTTTCTGGAGGACAAAGACAAAGAATTGCGATCGCACGTTCTGTTTTACAAAGACCACAATTACTAGTTTTAGATGAAGCTACTAGTGCTTTAGATTATCCTACCGAACGCCAAGTTTGTATTAACCTAGCCAATGCGTTTCAAGGTAATACAGTCTTTTTCATTACTCACCGTCTCAACACAGTTAGTCATGCAGACATCATTTTAGTCATGGATGGAGGTAGATTAATTGAACAAGGTAATCATCAAGAATTAATGCGGAAAAAAGGTCATTATTTTTATTTGTATAACCAACAAGAAGTAAATTTGTAATTGCTTAAAAACTCCTCTTCTCTGCATAAGTTAAATTCATCAAACCCAACCCCAAAATTCCCATGAATGGAAAATCCTTAAACGGTAATAACGGTAATAGCAAACAAGACACACGCATATTGTTAGCTGAACGCTCCATCCCTAACCAATCAAAAGCTGACTTAAAAGCCTACCAATTGCAACAACCCCAATCCGTAATTCTCCGACAATCTCCAATGTGGTCTCGTGCTATCATGATTACCTTGGTAGCATTAGCAGGCTTTGGAATTACTTGGGCAAGCATTGCCAAGATTGAGCAAGTAGTGCCAGCAGCAGGACAATTAAAACCAGAAGCTGCTGTGAAAAAAGTCCAAGCACCTATGAGTGGAATAGTCAAACAGGTTTATATTAAAGATGGACAACAAGTTAAATCAGGAGATTTGCTACTCGTCTTCGATACTGAAGTCAATAAAGTTGAATTAGCATCCTTAAATAAAATTCGCGATGCCATCATTCAAGAAAGTCAAATGTATCGCACTCTAATTAACTCCAATTCCATTGTTGCCGCAGATATGGCATTTTTGCAGGGAAATTTGCAACCAGAAACAGCATCTCTCCTCAAAAATCGTGCATCATTAATCAATGAAATTAACTACCTCCAAACTCAAATTGGAAATACTACCACAGCAAATCTAAATAACGAAGAACAACAGCGTTTACAAATATCTAAAAAAGAATTAGCATCTCGTACTGCTTCCGCAAATTTAGAAGTTGAACAAATTAAAAAACAGCTATCTCAAAATACCATCAAAATTGACGATGGCAAAGCCAATTTAAATATTGAACAACAGGTTTTAGTCAAATTAGAAAACTTAGTTAAAAATGGTGCGATCGCGCAACTTCAATATCTACAGCAACAGCAAAAAGTTCAAAGTCTCAAAGCCCAAATTTTGCAATTAGAAGAAGAACAAAAGCGTCTGCAATATGATATTCAACAAGGAAAGGAAGAATTAACTACTACTATTTCTGTAACTAGCAAAAACGTTTATGATAAAATAGCTGAAAATAAACAACGTATCGCTGAAATTGATAGTCAGTTATCCAAAGTTCTCCTCGAAAATGACAAGCGCCTAGCCGAAATTAATAGCAGAATTGCTCAAACAAAAGTCAACGTTAAATATCAAGAATTACGCGCTCCCGTCGCTGGAGCAGTTTTTGATTTAAAAGCAGGTAATCCCGGTTTTGTTGCCAATCCCAGCGAAGAAATTCTCAAAATAGTTCCCAATGAGAACTTAATTGCAGAAATCTTTGTAACCAATAAAGATATAGGTTTTGTGCGGGAAGGAATGAAAGTAGATGTGAGAATTGACTCCTTCCCTTTTAGTGAATTTGGTGATATCAAAGGAGAATTAACTTGGATAGGTTCCGATGCTTTACCTCCCGATGAAACACATCAATTCTATCGTTTCCCTGCCAAAATTCGCTTGAACCGTCAAAATCTCAATGCCAGAGGTAAAAATATTTCTCTACAATCAGGTATGTCTATTACCGCTAATATCAAAGTACGTGAAGAACGTACAGTCATGAGTTTGTTTACTGAACTTTTCACAAATCAAGTAGAAAGCCTGGAACAAATGCGCTAGATATTAAGCTTGGAGTATTGCAAAATCATGAGATGATTAGTTCTCAAAAATTCCCAAATCATCCCCCAATCTAGCCTGTTGACTCTATGCCTTTTTCGTCAATAAAAGTTCATACAAAAACTGTGGTACAACTTGTTCCTTGTCTCTGGCAAGGAATACAGAATTGGAGGCTCTACCTAGGGTGTACTGAAAATTCTGTTTAACCAAGCAAATAGGGGGTTTATACGGAATAGTTCTTTTGAATAACCCTGTATGGGGATTTATACGGAATATTTTCCGTATAACCCACTTAAAAAGGTTGTTTATAAGGACAATACCTTCGCCAGATTTCTGAGTCAGAACGTAGTATAAACGCTTGTAGAATTAAGGTTTTTTCGTATAAGAGAAACAAGCGCTATAATTTCCAAACTAATTAAAAACTCTGTCCCGTTATTCCACACCAGGTTTTTAGATTAAAACCCTTGATGTATAAAGACTCTAGGCTCAACGTCTAGCAGACAGATTCAATATTTTATTTAAGTGGAAACCTTGACGGCAAAAGCATTTTTGCCAATCATATTTTTGGCGAAGGTATTGTAAGGAAATATCCGGTATAATAAATAGTTATACCGACAAGTGATCGTATCCCAAAGTGATCCGTTTTCGCCCAAAGTCAATTAATACCAGATAATTAGCTTCGTTTATCAGTCTCAGAAAGCTAATGGCGATCACCGGATGGATAATAGCGAGAGGCGATCGGGGTATAACAAATCATTGCACCCGACCCATAAAAAGCGACTAATGCTGGGAAATGGGCTAAGATTGCGGGTGAACTCAGCCGTTATGCAGCATAAGCTTAAATTGAGAGTGAGTTTGATGAACGCATCGTATTTTGACCGATACCACTGACATGAAATTTAAGGACAGAAACTTGCGTGCGATAGCGGAAATGATAATAGGTAATGTCCAATATTTTCCATATCGTTCTAGTAGTTATATCACTCAGTTTTTTGAAGAATGCGACTTGGACTTTGTTCATGATGTTTCAACTCGATGGTGGTGGACTCAAGAAAGACTGTCAGAATTGCTGCAAGAGCCACAGCCGAATGCTCATGCCTTACCAGAGCGCTTCGTGCATGTGCTGCGAGTATTGATGCATAAATCCGATGCAGAGGAAGACGACCCAGAGCGTTCACTCGCGCTTGAAGCGCTGAACAAACCGCTATCGCGAGAGGGTTACGAAGCCTTCTATGGTGAGGATGACCTACTGTATATACGTCACATTGGGACAAAAACTATATCTACGGCTCTTAATCCTCACCGGCCATTCACACCGAAGGAGATTGAGAAAAGGGAAAAACTTGTTGATTATTTGGACAAATGCTCTGAAGATGAACTAATTGAAGAAATTTTGCTTCCGTTATTTCGACAGTTGGGCTATCACCGAGTTACGGCAGCAGGGCATAAAGACAAAGCACTTGAATACGGTAAGGATGTATGGATGAAATTTATCCTCCCGACACAACACGTTCTCTACTTTGGTCTTCAAGCTAAAAAAGGGAAGCTTGATTCTTCGGGTGTGACCAAATCAGGTAATGCTAATGTAGCTGAGATTCACAACCAAGTCATGATGATGCTTGGGCATGAGATTTTTGATCCTGAAATTGGAAAACGAGTTCTTGTGGATCATGCTTTTATTGTTGCTGGAGGAGAAATCACAAAACCTGCAAGAAACTGGTTGGGAAATCAGCTTGATGCCTCGAAACGTAGTCAAATCCTCTTCATGGATAGGGAGGATATTCTGAATCTTTATGTTGTGACAAATTTACCACTTCCAGAGGGAGCAACTTCTGAAGCTAATGTTACTGAGGAAGATGAATTCCCCTTTTAGGCAGTCTTATGAAGAGGACAATAACGCGACCCATAACAACTTTGGTTGCAGCGGATTGGTTTAAGTTCCTTGGGTTGAAAAGAGAGAGAATGACAACCGCTGATCAGAACCGTTATCTGGACATCATGGTCACGTAATGAGGAGTAATCCAATAGATGAATTGGTATGAAAATCCTACAGTTGCTGCAATTATTGGTGGGGTTGTCGGAGCAGCAATAACAGCAGCAGCGTCCATATGGCAAATCTAACTTTATCAACCATGCGTCGTTGCTTTTTCCTCTGTCAATGCTTTCGCTAACACAGCCGCCGCTTCAAAAGAATCATATAACCCCTGACTGGCTACTTTACCTTGGGTATCCAATGGCACTAAACCCGATTCCTTTAATAACTCAGCTATCAAGAAGTGCAATAGCAGGAGCTTATCAGAATAAGATAGTTCTTTGAGGTGCGGTACAAGTTCGGTGAGAGGCATAAGTTGTTTGGTTTATTTGGGTTATGCCTATTTTAGAGTCTTGAGTTTGCATTTGCACGCTCGCTCAAGCAAACGGGCTAACGCATCGGCTCAAGTTGTTGGCAATCGGTTCCCAGGCAGAGCCTGGAGAACCAGTCTACAGTCAACACCCTACCCGCAATCATGCAATGTCATATTAATGGTGGTGATGGTGATGGTGATGTGTAGCTAATTGCGGGTTTACATTCACAGCCTCCGCAGATAACAACTCAGCAATATGAGTATCAGCCCAATGTGCTGCTGTTGCTAAGAAGTCTGCATTATCGTTCACACAAGCCATCTGGATATAATTAACGTGAGGATGTTTCTTGTCCAATCCATGAATAATGTGATGGACATCCAGTAATGTCTCGTGGTTTTCAGTTGCAAAACCGATAGGCATAAACATTATTGCTTTTGCGCCTAGTTGAATCAAGTTTTTTGCTGCTTGTTCAGCGTTTGGTTGTGTCCATTCAATCAAAGGTGTGTCGTGGTTTAACCAACCAACAGAAATTAACGGGTAACGGTTGATTAATTTATCTCGAACTAAGTCGTACAGTGCTTGACTTTCGACAATCCCGGAAGTGAAACCTTTGGCTTTGTGGGGGCAACCATGGTTCATTAAGATGATACCAATTTCCGAAGGTAAATAAGCCCCATTTAACTCGGTGCGAATTTTATCTTCAACGATACGCACCATCAAATCAATATATTCAGGTTCGTTATAGAAAGAGGGAATGTAGCGCAGTCCTTTTAACCAATGTTCGTTTTCATCAGCAAGCTCTGCTAAAGCTTTATTTACTTGTTCTATGGCAATACCACTCGTGAAAATGGAATCCACCACTAGCAAAGGGTAGATTAAAATTTTATCAAATCCCTGGCTTTTAATTTCTGCCAAGACTTGATTGGGAAGGAAGGGAGCGCAGAAATTGAAGGCTTTAAATACTTGAACTCCACTACCCCACTTGGCTTGTAAGTGTTGTTCTATTCCGGCTCTTTGCTGTTCAAAAATAGCATTATGGGGTGAAATAAAGTCGTGATGGGTATGTCCCCATTCATGTCTGTCAAACAGTGCCAACAACTTGGCTAAAGGAGGATAAATCCAAGTTGGCACAGGTGCAAATTTAGCTGTCAGCAGATTTAAAGCTTGTTCGTTATAGTTGGCAAAATCTTCGTAACTTTCGACTTCCCCATAACCCATTAACAACACAGCAACTCGCTGCTGATTGCTTTCCTGGTTTGGTAAATGCTCATGTGTATGATGTAACTTATCTGGTGTCGCAACCACAATTATTTCCTCAATGCAACCTAGAGTTATAAATTTAGTTTTTTTTTCGTGGATTCTTTTTTCTTTACTATAAATTATTATCCTATCCAGGGGGATAGGATGACTAGTTAAGTAATAACAATATTTCTAAAGATATACTATTGCCAAATTCCCTGTAAGCCGCAAGATAGATGTATTTTTTGAGATTGCGAGATTGCGATCGCAACGTTAAGTTATAAGTAGATTTGTGTTGAAGTAGACAATCGGGTTCAGATGAGGGGTCGGGAAAGGGTTATTATTTTTGGTTATTGGTAAGTAATCTCGATGCTGTGAATCCAGAATCCAAAAGCGGATGACTATTATTATTTGTCCCGGTATTCATGCACCTACCTTAACCCAGAGGTTTGTCTCCCAATTATTGGAGACAGATAAAAATTCCCATTTGGGTAATGATGTAAAGATAATTGTTTTCCCTAGTGGTGGGATTTTGCCAATATCAGGTTTGCATCTTTTAGAATTTTTGCACCAAAATCAAAATATTGGTGATAATTTCAACGAACCGATTACATTGATTAGCTTTAGCGCTGGGGTGATTGGAGCGTTTATGGCAGCCTGTTTGTGGGAATTAGAAGGAGGCAAAATTAGGGCGTTTATTGCTATGGATGGATGGGGTGTACCTTTATTTGCTAATTTTCCCATTTATCGCCTGAGTCATGATTATTTTACTCATTGGAGTTCTTTATTACTAGGTGGAGGTGAAAGTAATTTTTATGCAGAGCCTCCGGTAAGTCACTTGGAACTCTGGGAAAATTTCAAAATGGTGAAAGGTTATCAGATTAATTACTCAAAAATACCAGAAAAAACCTATTTAAAAGCTAGTGATTTTTTACATTTGATTTTACAAAATTAAAATTATGAAGCTGAAAATATTGGCAAATATAATTGAGAAATGTTTTATATGAACTATATTTTTCTAATTTTTTATCTATAAACCAAATGTAAATGTATTGTTTACTTTTGAATCAAGCGGCTTTTCATATCAATTTCGGCTGATTAATATATTATTAATTTTTCTGTGCGTTCCCCTATCTCCCCCTCTCCGCGTCAATTTTATCGTCATGATTGAGGTATTTACTCCACAAAATTTCTCGCTGCCGCCCGCACAATTCGATTTGCATCTTCCTGTAAATACTTGCGAATGGAGGATGGAGTATGAGGATTTTTCGCCACCGCATATCTTTCCAACCAAGACGACGAACGAAAATACTCTGCCAGTAATTCAGCAGATGTCAAAGGATATAATAATACAAAGAAGCGAGATAAGGATTGGTATTGGTGAAGATACTGTCCCAAATACAAACTAGCTTTCTCCGGATAACGTGCGATCGCAGTTTTCATTGCAGCAACATGTATTGGATTACTCCAAGTATTATTTCTGATAAATTCCTCTAATATATTCATAGGTGTATCTAAATTTCTAGCTACTGCAAGCTTTACAGCCTGATGCTTGTCGTTAGCCAATTTTTCTAATAATGTTACTGGCGTATATTTTATTGCTATTTTATCTGTATTTTTACTAATAGAATTAATCACCTTCTTACCATCCAACAGCATTGCCGCTTGGGGATGCAAAGCCACGCTTTCACGAATCAAAACCCATTGACTTGTACTTAATTCCAGCAATTTTTCGGCTGGAATATCAGGATTTTGCACAGCCTGCCATTGCTGCAAAAATTCCCCCAAGGCATTATTTTCCCTCTGCTTGACAGTTAGCAGTAGATTCGCCAAAGCCACCAATCTAACTTCCTGATTTTTATCCTGCAATAGCTTCTCAAACAAACTGGCATCCAAATTTGGATGTTGTGATAATAAACGGCGTAAGCGAAACGAAGCACTAGCAGCAAACTTCCGTAAAACTGATATGGGAAGATGCGGATGTCGTGCTAATGCAATCCGGATATCAAGTTTAGTAATTTCGGCACACTTTTCCAATAAAAAATCAGGAATATTGGTGTTTATAGCTAGCTGTTGAGCTAAATTTACTGAGGCTAACTGCGGAATTTCATAACCATCTTGTAAAGCTAATTCAATTAAAACTTCGATAGGTGTTTCTGGATTACTTGCTAGAGATTTTTCATTATTTGCAGCTTGCGAAGCAAAATTATTTTTCGGCGGTAACGAATTCAACAGATGCTTTTGTTCAAGAGTTTTAGCAGCTTGTATACCCACATAAGTCAACTTATCTGTTTGCAAATATCCCAAAATATTATCGGGAGTGCTGTAATTTTCAGCGACTGAATAACGCACTCGACTAACTTCATCAAAAGCTAACTTAGTTAATATATAAATTGGCGTACTTGGATTGCAAACAATATGCTGACGCACACTACTATCGGCATCGGCTGCCAATTGTAACAATATCGCTGCCGTTATTCTCGGATTTTGTGCCACATGCTTACGCACATAAGCATCCTTATCATTTGCCAAATGTGCCAAGATTTCTACAGGTGTTTGCGGATTTTGTGCCACCCCCACACGCACATAATAATCAGCATCGCGTACCAATAATTCTAAAATCGCCGAGGTTATATTTGGGTGTTTGGCAATTTCGCGACGTAAATCTCGACGCAAATCTGTCTTTTTATCTTGTAACAACCGCACCAACAAAGATGCAGGTGTTTGCGGATTTTTCGCAACCGCAATGCGTACTCCCAAACGTTTATCCTGTGCCAGCTCTTCCAATACCTGCATCGGCACATGGGGATTTTCGGCAACCATCGCCCGAATTTCCCAAGCTTTTTTAGTGGCGAGTTTAGCTAACACCTCCGGTGGTGTATGGGGATGACTTGCCACACCGAGAAGGGTATGTTCCCATTCCCTAGTCGCAATTTCGCTTAATTTTGTTGCGGAAGTTTGGGGATTAGCGATCGCGGCTTGATATTCGTGAAATAATTGGAATATAGAATTAGGTGTGCTGGGGTTTTGAAAAACTGTGCGACGAACCCAAGCATCCTTATCTCCTGCAAGTTTTTCTAATATATGTACGGGTGTATTGATATTGCTCGCCACCGCAATCAGAATTTTTCTAATTGCAGTCTTGGGATTTTTTAACATTGCTTCGATAACATGGGCTGGAGTATCTGGATGACGAGCAATCTGGGCTAAACTATGACGATGGAGAGATGGTAGAAAACTATCTGGGATGATACCCATTTGCCACAAACTGGTTTCGTAAAACTGTTCTTCATGGATGCAATCTTTGAAAAGTTGACGTTTGTGGAGAATTGAGGAGACAAAATCATCCCATCCTGTCGTCATTTCCCCTGCCCAGTTGACATGTAACTTTGCCACATGGGGTACACGGGAAGTTATCCAATGTTTACTTGCTTCATCCACCAATCTTTGTAAATCCCACTGATTCACTTGCGGATTCATCGCTAAAGCATAGAGAATACTGACACGTCGGCTAGTTAAACCCCATTGCACAAAAGCATCAGGTATAGTTGGCAATTTCAGTAAACTAGCTTGTGTTTCTTCGGGCATATCTGCTAATAGATTGGGATTTTCCAACAGCAGTAGGGAAAAAACTGGGTTTTCTAATAACTCTTGTGGAAATTCTGCCCCTAATTGGAATAAGACATCAGTGGGAGTATTGGGATTACTAGCTACTGCTTGACGTGTTTCTCTATCCTGGCTATTGCTTAATTCTTGCAATAATTCTGGTTTCGCACAAACATTTGCAGCCACAATTCGCCCTAATTTGACATTCATCCAGGCTAATTCTTGCAAACGTTGAGATGAGGTGGTTTCGCTTGCTGCTTCTTGCACAAGTGTAAGTAATGTTGAAGAATTAACCATAGCGAAATTAAGGTGAATAACGGCAAGTAGTTATTATTAAAGTGTCATATATTTATCGAAATCACCTTTGTATTTTCACGGAAATAATTGTCTTTTTAAGCAGATAAATTTTTTCGCAAGTTTTGGGTATATTTTACTAGTTATCTGCAAATTATTTGGCGATTATAGAGGTATAAAACTACATAATATCAAGATAAATTCAGCATCTTTTATTTTGACTTTGTCAAGATAAAAATATTATCTAAAAAGGATTTTCTTCATCATCATCAAAATAATAATCTTCTAACTTTTGTCGTAGTTGTAATGCCGCAATAAATGCGATCGCATCATTTGTGTCATTAATTAATATCTTTAAAGTGCTTTTAGAAGTATTAGGATTCTTCGCTACTATTAAACGAATTTCTGTCACTTCATCACTAACTAATTTTGCTAAAAAATTTTGAGGAGTGTAATGATTAGTGGCAACAGCAAGACGAATATTTGCATCTGGATGATTCACAGCCAAATCAACAAATGCTAAAGGTAACTTAATTTGCTGAATAATATTCATATCCAGTGCAATCAAACTATTAAATATAGTCTCTAGCGTCTCAGAAGAAAGACAAGGATTTTCAACAGCCGCAATTCTCACCATTCCACATTTATCTCTGGCTAGCATCTCTAAAGTCTCTAATGGAGTACGCTCATTAGCTGCTACCTTACTGCGAACATTCTCATCTTCATCTTGGGCAAGTTTTTCTAAAGTTTCCGATGTGGTGGTAAT
The DNA here is from genome assembly GCF_034931845.1 of Calothrix sp. UHCC 0171. Classification (NCBI taxonomy): domain Bacteria; kingdom Bacillati; phylum Cyanobacteriota; class Cyanophyceae; order Nostocales; family Calotrichaceae; genus Calothrix; species Calothrix sp. UHCC 0171. The sequence continues at coordinate 23,009 of NZ_JAYGHN010000017.1, read as the reverse complement.
ATTCTCAGCTACAGCAATCCGAATCTTATAGTTGTTATCTACTGCTAATTGGGCTAGAGAATAACTTGGTGTTTTGTGATTTTCTGCAACTTTATAGCGCACATCTTCATCTACATCTGCTGCTAAATCAGCTAATACATGACATGGTGTTTGGATACTAGTAGCAACAGATTCACGAATTGATTCTTTGGGGTGACGAGATGCCCACTCGACAAAAAATAACGGTAATTCGTCATTAAAAACAAATGGATTATTACTAACTAGTTCGTTAAGAAAGTGAGGATTTTCCAATAAAATTAATTCTAATGCTGGATTATTTAAAACATGATTGGGAAATTCATAAAAACACTCTATCAAGATATCTGGTGGTGTATTGGGATTTCGGGCAACCGCATTGCGAATTGTTTTGTTACCCTTACGTACAATCTCCCGCAAACGTTCTGTTGGCGTATTTTCATCTAAAGCTTCTTCGAGAAGAAGATTATTTTTAGGACTCATGATTTTGTTTTATATAGATATAAATATATTTGCGTAAATATATCGATGTTCATATCGCCGATTTCTGAAAGAAGTCGAGCATATTACCTTCACGAATAATTTGCAAATGCGCTTGTTTAATTGTGTGGTGCGAGAATTTATAGAGAAATGTTCTTCCCTACAAACTAAGTCCTTTAGGCACGCTGTATGCCTCACATTAATATCAAGAGAGCTACCCAATATTTTGCAAATTGGAAATGCTCCAATATCCAGTCGATAAATAGGCACACAAAAGTATATATTGTCATTGTGAGTACAATGATGCCTGCGTAATTAATTCCGCTTACCTATTGAAACTGGTATTTATATAATTCCCAAATACTTGTTAAAATTACTCGACAACAGATGTAAATTGCAAAACTTCTGTAAATATTCCTGAATATTAGCTTAACAACCGTACCGTTTCCCCAAATGGGAACTGCTCCAGCGCCAAACCACCAACTGTCACTACCCACAAAGTTGGTAATTCTGGGGTGACAACCGGGAAATCACCGTACCCATCAGTTAAATAGACACACACAGCTTGACTTTGCCCATCCCAACGTTCCTGAACCTGATTGAAGAAGGGTACAAATGATGTCCCGCCACCACCTTGAGGACTCGGTAATGGGCTATCAGCATCAATTTCATAGGGTCCATAGACATCAGCATCTATATAATATAATTCACATTTTAAATGGGGATATGAACGCAAAATACCGCTAACTTCACTCAAAAATAGCCGCAATTCCTCAGCATCAATTGAACCACTAGTATCAATAGCAACGTAAACCATCACAGATTCACCTTGCAGCGTTTCCAAATACAAACCACGCCCCACAAAGCGACGATCAAATCCAGTAAAATCAGTAGGAGTCTGGACTAAATATCGCCATAGGTAAGCACGCCAATCTATTTGTGGGGATGTCACCTTACCTAATTCACGCTCTATACCTGCGGGAAGTTTACCTTGTTTAGCAGTGCGGGCAATGACTGCGGCTTGTTGGAGTGCATTCCGCCAATATGCCTCTAATGCAGCCTTACGGGTTTCCGATAAGCTATCATCGCCATCATCTAGAGAATTTCCCGGTGCATCAACTAAATCATCATTCCCGGAACTTGCCCACAAACACTTATATTTCTCGACATCTTTTAACAGAATTTCGTAGATTTCCTCAACGCTGAGATGTTCGAGTTCTTCGTCGCGTAAACCACCCTGAGGTAACTCAACAGCCCCTTGCTGAAGGATAATACCGTTAGTGACAATATCTGCGGCAAAATTCCATAACTGAGCATCTCGCACACCTCTCCTGGGTACATGGAGCAATGCCGCATGGAGAACCTCATGTAACAGCAATCCATCTTGTTGTGCAGATGTTAATGAGAGTAAAAATTCCGAATTGAAGTAAATATTTCTACCATCAGTTGCCGCAGTTGCATATTGCTGAACTGGAATAAAACGGGCAAATAATGCTAAAGTTGCGAAGAATGGCGATCTTAATCGCAAGCGGATGAGTGAATCGCTAATAATTTTTTGAATATCTTCTGTCATGAGGAGTTGAACGATAGGAAATAGTATTGAAAATTCAGCATGATTCTGGGTTTGTGAGGTTTATTTGTGTGTTATCGTATGATAGCTGTGAAGATTAGTGATGTTTTCCTGCAAAAAACTTTGTAAGTTCGCGTCTGCTTTCGCTAGTATAGCCAAAGACCCTAATTGTCCTTTACTACGCATGACAGGCAGCAAATCCTGGATAAAAAACTGTACCCATTCCGTTGTTGTTTTATCATTTAACCATTTAAAAGCGTTATACGCCTGATTTGCATTAGCTGCACGCACTGTCAAACCAATAACCGTCGCATACCTGGAACTAGGTTCAGTCGGAAACGTAACTTTACCCCCATTCCCTTCAAGAATTGATACGAGATTGGGTAGACTTTGATATACCTCCAAGTAGGCAATAAATTCAGCAGTTGTACCCATACCTACCGCCGGGGTAATATCCAGTCCAGCATAATGCAATGCACTTGCCATTTCCCAAGAACGGGGTGTGGGGAATGCAGGTTGTTGGGGGTCAATTTTATGCAGTAATGTGGAACGGAAAGAAAGAAAAGCGATAATTTGCTCGTGTAAACCTTTTTCTAAGGCGTAGACTTTAAAGCTATCAAAATCCGATTGGACTTCCAGGTGTAAAAACCGATTTGCCAAAGGTGCAGGCATATCGAATACGGCGGCTCTATCTTCTTTGCGATTCCCAGCAGCCCAGACAAACCATCCTGGGGGGACAGTATAACTTCCTACTTGCCGATCTAAAATTAATTGTTGTGCCACCCCCTGCATCGCTGGTGGTGCCATATTTAATTCATCGAGGAATAAAATTCCCTTGCCAGCACGGGGCAGAAATTCGGGTGGAAACCACTTAGAAATGCCATCTGCGGCGACAGGTAAACCGCGCAAGTCGGTGGGAGCAAGCTGGGATAAGCGCACATCGACAAAATCGATTCCCTGTTCTTGCGTAATTTGCATAACTATGCTGGACTTGCCAATACCAGGAGGTCCCCAAATCATAGTGCTAATTTGCAGATTTTTGGCAATTAAATGGTTTAAATAGGTTTTAAGTTCGCTGGGAGTCATCAATTTGAGGGTTTAAATTAAGGATTTTTAGTAATTACAGTGATTGCTTTTAGTATTCCCTATCCTTCAGTCAAAATACGCGATCGCGCATTTTGAGCGATCGCACACCTACATCCTAAAATATCTGGAAGTATCATCTAATTGGCTAGTCGTACTTTCGCAATGTCGCATCTACGGTACGACTACAGCCTACTTCTAATTTTGAATGCTACAAATCAACACTTTTGCAACTGCGTCATTGTCACCACCATCTCATCAACTGCCTGCCGCAAAACCCTTGCTGGTTGTTCGCTTTGATTGACAATAATACTAAAAACCAAGGGTTCGTAATTAGGCGCGTTCAAATATCCCGACAGCGAAACAACACCACCAACTGTACCTGTTTTTGCCACCACTATGCCCTCAGCAGGAGTACCGCGAAATCTATTTCTCAACGTCCCCGTTCTTCCTCCCACGGGTAAGGAAGCCCGAAACACCGACGCAGCCGGAGATTTTGCCATACTCTGCAAAAGTTGTACCAACGCCTCTGGACTAATCAAGTTTTTGCGCGACAAACCCGAACCATCAACGATAAAATAACTCGTGGTATTTACCCCCATCTGGGTTAAAGCCCCCTTCAACACTTCCAAACCAACAGCAGAACTTGCTTGTCTGGGTTTTCTCATCTGTTTGACTGCCATCATATTTAATACTGACTCGGCAAACAAGTTATTACTATCAACATTGGTGATTTTAATCATTTCTGCAAGCGGTGGAGACTGAATTGCGGCAACTTCATTTTGCGTACTACCACCAGTTGCTACTGCCGTTGTTCCCAAATTTATACCTTCCTTCGCCAGGGCGACGCGGAAGCGACGTAGGAAAAAATAATTTGGGTCAACTACAGGTAAACTCACAGAAAAAGGGTTAGAATTCGCTTTCAGTTGTCCCTGAATTTTGAGAATATTTCCTGATAAGTCACGAGTTACAGACAGGTCAGTTTCTTTGTCATTAGCTATGGTTGTAGATTGGTTGAGAATACGCCAAATACGAGCTTCGTTGGGGTCAGCCCAGGAGATTTGTAACGGTCTACCAACGCCTTGGGGTGAGAGTCTGATGGTAAATATATTTTCGTTAACAATGAAACTACCGACGGGTGCGCCATAATCTGATTGTAGGTCTTCCCATTGCCAACTTGGTTGTACCACATCGCCTTGAACATAACTATCATCAGCAATTAATTTTTTGATTTGGGTAATTCCTTTTGCCTTCAGTTGCTTGGCTAAATTTGCCAGTTGAGCATCGGTAATACTGGGGTCTCCCCGACCTACAACCCTCAAGACTCCCGGCTCTTGTTGATAAATTGATGTGCGAATGCGAAAATTGCCACCGAGTTGTTGCAATGCGGCGGCGGTGGTGAGTAATTTCGTATTTGATGCGGGGATAAAATATTTATTGGCATCCCGACTGTAGAGTGTTTGCCCAGAATTTATGCTTTTTACTAAGATACCCCAACGCACACGGGTAAAGAGAGAACGGTTGGCGATCGCATCTATACTACTCCCTAATTGTGCGGGACAAATAGTTTGAGTTGGTTGGGTTGGTGCGATCGGTATGGGTGTTTCGGTTGGGGCAGTTTGGGCTGTTGCAGCTAGCGGAGTCACACCCAATTGTGTGGAAAGTAAGAGTAAGAGTAAACTTATACGAGTTTGTGTAGACATTATTAAAATTACCTAAATTAACGGGACTTCCGTAGAATCCCCAAGTTGTTCAAGAAATCATTAAAACATAGCTACTGAATATTGGGATATGTAAATCGGTACATGACAATATACTCATGTATGTTTTCTGATATATATTATGATTATTAAGTGTGTAAAAATTTAGTTTATATTTTGGCGATGAATAAATTTCTGCGTCTTTCATCATCATTATTTCTCAATAGTTATTAGAAACATTATTCAAAACAAAATATGAAAAAAGATAGCAGCTTAATAGTAACTGATTCCGAAATTTATTCTAATTCTTCAGCAAAGCGAGATGCTCTTTATAAAAAATTTCATTCAAGAATAATTCACAATCTTGATTTAGATAGAACTATCGTCAGCTTTCAGGCAAATAAAAAAACTCAATTCTCATCTTGGTTTAAATATAGAGAAGGATTTTCAGATAGTCTTGTAAAATATTTAATTCAAAATTTAAAGCCACAATCAGGTGTTCTTTTAGACCCATTTTCTGGTGTAGGCTCATCACTATTTTCAGCAAGTGATTTAGGTTGGCAAACTATTGGAATTGAACTTTTACCAGTTGGTATTTTTGCCACACGAGCAAGAATGATGGCAGACAAAAATTATGTAGAAAAACTCAATGCATTTGCATATAACCTTAAATCTCTAAAATTTTCAGATTATTATGATCCAACTTATGATTTCAAACATTTAGCAATAACCCGTGGTGCATTCCCTCAAGAGCAAGAAAAACAACTAGTTGGCTATATTTCTTACTGTCATCGTCATATTGTAGATGATAATTTACGAGAACTACTTTTATATGCAGCTTTTTGTATTCTAGAAGAAATTAGTTATACCAGAAAAGATGGACAATATTTACGCTGGGATAGTCGTTCTGGTCGTTCTAGAAGTAAAAAGCAATTTAACAAAGGAGAAATTCTCACTTTTAAAGATGCAATTAATAAAAAACTGAATCAGATAATAGCCGATTTGTCAAATCCAGATGTGATTCAATTAGAATTATTTAATAATAATTATGAACCGGCAAAGAATACAATATCAAATATTCATCTTCATCAAGGGTCTTGTTTAGAAGTTCTTCCTATTGTAAAAGAAAATAGTATTGATTTTGTGATCACATCTCCTCCATACGCAAATAGATATGATTATACTCGTACATATGCTTTAGAACTGGCATTTTTAGGATGTAAAGAAGAAGAAGTTAAATTTTTGCGTCAAGCAATGCTTTCGTGTACAGTGGAGAACTGGGATAAAAGAGATTTATTAAAAAAACATTATCTGGATATAGAACGCTATGAAGATTTTTTGAAGATAGATTCAATATTTAATCAACAAGAAGCTTTAAATGAAGTATTAAAAATTTTGGAAAAATATAAACAAGAAGATAAATTAAATAATGTCAATATAGTCCGAATGATGCATAATTATTTTTATGAAATGTGCTTTGTAATATATGAATTAGCTCGTATTCTAAAAGTTGGTGGAATTATCGCTATGGTAAATGATAATGTTCAATATGCAGGTGAGGAAGTTCCTGTTGATCTAATTTTATCTAATATTGCTGAAGCTTTTGGCTTGACAACACGACATATTTGGACATTAGGACGAGGAAAAGGTAATAGCAGTCAACAAATGGGACATCATGGTCGTTCTGAATTGCGTAAGTGTATTTATGTATGGGAAAAGAAAGTACTGTGACAGAATCAAATCGTATTAACTATAGATTACGCTCAACTTTTTTCTATCGCAAACTCAAAGAATATAATACATTATCCTTTCGATCAAAAATAGAATCTTTATTACCTATTCAGAATCTATATGATTGGACTGATAGGCTAAACTGGTGTGTTGGAGAAGATGCATATAACTATATAAATCAACATTCTGATCTTGATTTAATTCAGGTATTTTGTCATCCCAGATTAATTAGAGAACAACCTCAACTCATAGCTTACTATCGGAATATTGCTGCCTTATCACAAAAAGCAGTGACTAATTTAGTAGGAATAAATGTAAAGAGGTTTGAAGCTGATAAAGAAAGTAGATATTCGCTTACGGAAGATACTGCTTCGACTCTTTCACAGCTTTTTAATGAACATATTTCTTTGATTATTGATAGTTCAATCAATAATTTGAATGAAGAAGAATTATATGCATTATTACTAGTATCAACAGGAACACAAATAGATGGTTCTTGGCGTAATGCAATAGGAGAAGAGGCTGAAAAAGTAGTACAGCGACTTATTGTTAAAGAAACAAAAGAAAGAAATATTCTTGCTGCTTTTATTCCACGTTTAGATACGGGTGTGGAAATATATAATCCTGATAAAGTGGAAAAACCTCAATACTTTTTTCCAGCGAGCCTGATATTTCACTTTTGAACAACCAAGGTCAAACAGTTGGTGTCATTGAAATAAAAGGAGGAACTGATCCTGCGGGTGCGCTTGAGCGTTATGGAGCAGCAATAAAATCTTTTGAAGAGGCTCGTCGTAGACATCCAACAGTTAAAACAATTCTCATCGCTAGTTGTATAACCACAGAGGTAAGTAGTCGCATTCAGAATGATAATAAAATTTCTTACTATTTTAACTTGACAGAAATACTCAGCGAGAATTCAAAGGAGTATAACAAACTTATTCAAGAAATATTTGATCACATATAGTATTCAAATACTATATTATTTGGTTTAAAAAAAGATTATGAATCGAGTTTTCAGAAAGATAATTGTTATTTGTGCTTGTATTTTTCTTTCTGCTGGTATTGTTGCCAGTAGTAGTATTACACATCGTTCAGTTAGCCTGAATACTGTTCAATCTACAGAAGATTGTTTAATTCAACGAAGTATAGACAATATTTCTGAGTCAAATAAACATTGTCTATATCAACCATTCATTACTAATCCCGATAATTTAACTAATCCGATTCCTACACATAATCCAAATTTGCCAGAAAAAGAACGTTTTCTATCTATAGTTAATCATGCATTACCATTAATCCCGGATACAGGAACATTTGAATATATTTTATTACGCCAATATGGCGCTGTTTTTGTTAATAAAAATCCTTTAATTAAACTACCTCCAAAGGTATTATTTACCAACACCCAGGAAACTAAACAATATCAAGCTAACCTCACAATGGGGAAGGTAAATATAGGGAATAATTGTTATCTACAAAAAGTTGCCGCAGATGCACTCAACAAATCACGAACTCAAATCAATATTTCCCTAAAATCAGGAAACGGTGCCGGAGATTGTACTCGCAGTTATGACACTAATTTACGTTTTTGGCGAAAGTATGCCAGTAATAAAACTTTAGAACAAGTTAGACAAGGTAAGGAAACTCGTATTTTGAGTGTTGTTGCGCCACCAGGAACATCACAACATCTCTGGGGTTTAGCCGTTGATTTAAGGGTTTATAATAGCAAGCAAAGAGAAGTTTTGAATCAAAATGGTTGGTTCCAAACTGTGGAAGGTGATGTTCCCCACTGGACTTATTTAGGTGTCCCAGAAGAGAGTTTAAGTCTGTTGGGTTTTCGGAAGAAAATAATCAGAAATGTTCCTTATTGGTTGACTCCTTTATAGATTTTAGCGATTAAATAAAACTCATAATAAAAATGCGATCGCAAGAATAATTTTTTCTAGTTTATAAAGTTTGATAAGCTGTAATTTGCTCGACAATGCAAGTCTCATCAAGGTTAAATTTTATATGCAAAAATTACCAATAATTATCGCTCATCGAGGTGCTAGTGGATATCGTCCAGAACATACATTAGCGGCGTATAATTTAGCGATAGAGATGGGTGCTGATTTTATTGAGCCAGATTTAGTAATAACTAAAGATGGTGTGCTAATTGCACGGCACGAAAACGAAATATCTGAAACTACGAATGTTGCAAATCATTCAGAATTTAGAGATAGAAAAACTACTAAGTTAATTGATGGAGAGTTAAAAAGTGGCTGGTTTTCTGAAGACTTTACATTAGCTGAAATCAAAAAACTGCGCGCTAAAGAAAGAATCCCAAATATTCGCCCCCATAATACTGCTTATGATGAATTATATGAAATACCAACGTTCCCAGAAATTCTGGATTTAGTACAGTATAGGAGTGTTGAAATTGGACGCAAAATTGGTATTTATCCAGAAACTAAACATCCTACCTATTTTCGTTCTCTTGATTTAGCTTTGGAACCACCACTATTAGCAGTTTTATCTGCGAATGGTTATACAGGGAGAGATGCACCTGTATTTATTCAATCATTTGAAGTAGAGAATTTACAATTTTTATCAAGAGAAACGGATTTATCATTGGTACAATTGCTCAACGATAATGGACAACCCTACGATTTTACTCTCAAGGGAAATACATATAATTATCGAGATTTTGTGACTGTTGAGGGATTAAAAAAAATTGCAAATTATGCACAAGCAATTGGAGTGAATAAAAACTTATTATTACCTAGAGATATTTCCGGGAAATGGCTATCACCGAGTTCTGACAATTGCTCACGAACTAGTTTGCCAGAAAATGCTCATGCAGCAGGATTACTCATTCATGTCTGGACTTTTCGTAGTGAAGATGTTTTTTTACCGATGGATTTACAGGGAAATCCAGCAGCAGAGTATCAGTTGTTTTTTGATTTGGGTATTGATGGGGTATTTAGTGATAATCCAGACTTGGCTTTGAGAGTATTAGAGGAAAATCAGTATTAAATAGTTAATTTTAATAAAATCAGGAAATAATAATTTTTATTTTTATAATTGAATCTAATTTTTCGGAATTTTATTTAAAAGCACAACATTTATTCTAGTCAAAATAGAAAATCAAAACTCCCAGAATCCTGCATTTGCATTATCCTTGCAGAGGAATTTGAATAATAAATTCTGTCCCTTTACCTGGGGAAGAAATACATTCTAGGGTTCCAGCATGTTGTTCAGTAATAATTTGATAACTGATGGATAATCCTAAACCAGTTCCTTTTCCTTCTGGTTTAGTTGTATAGTATGCATGGAAAATTTGATCACGAATTTTTGCCTCCATTCCTTTACCATTATCGCCGATGTGAATGGTAACATTTTCTCGATCAACTGTGGTAGCAATACAAATTAATGGCGTAGAAATAATCTTATTGGGGCTAAAAAATTTGCTTTTCTCACTTTCCCATTTACTATCTTGGACACCTTCATCAATCGCATCGATGGAATTAGCAATGAGATTCATAAATACTTGATTAAGTTGACCTGGATAACATGCGAGTTGTGGTATGTTACCATATTCCTTGATGACTTTAATTGCCGGACGATAGGTTTGGGCTTTAAGACGATGCTGAAGAATCATGAGCGTCGTTTCAATTCCTTCATGAATATCTACTTTTTTCTTTTCCAATCCATCCGCACGGGAAAAATTACGTAATGATTGCATGATACCTTGGATGCGATCGCTTCCTAATTTCATTGAGGAAATTAGCTTTGGTAAGTCGTGAGAAATATGTCCCAAATCCACCATTTCAATAATTTCTTCTATCTCTCTACCGGGATTGGGAAATTTCTGCTGATATAACTTTAATAAGTGAATTAAGTCTTGGCTATATTTGTCGGCATGATATAAGTTTGTCGAAATAAAACCAATTGGATTATTAATTTCATGGGCTACTCCTGCGACTAATTGCCCTAGGGAAGAGATTTTTTCTGTATGAACTAATTGTAGTTGTATTTTTTGGAGTGCTGCCAAGGCTTCTGATAATTCCGCAGTCCTTTCGCGCACTCGTTCTTCCAATTCTTGTTTTTGTTGATCTAATTCTAAATTCAAACGTCGTAATTTCAACTGCACTTTGATGCGTGCTAAGACTTCATCTTGTTGAAATGGTTTGGTAATATAGTCAACTGCTCCTAGTCGCAATCCTTTGACTTTGGCAACAGTATCCGTTAGTGCTGTCATAAAAATAATGGGAATATCTTTTGTTAATGGATTTGTCTGCAAACGTTGGCAGGTTTCAAAACCATCAATGTTAGGCATCATAATATCTAGTAATATCAAATCTGGTGGATTGCTCTGGACTTGCTCAATACCGCTTATCCCATCCATTTCGATTAATACTTCATAACCTGCATCAGCTAAAGTTGTATATAACACTTCTAGATTCGTGGGGCTATCATCGATAACTAAAATTGTCTCAACTATCTTGTTAAAAGTATCTTCTAGCTCGCTAGTTTCTGTAATTTCTAAGTGATTATTTTCTGACATATTTTTGGAGATATTTTCTAATTAAAAATTAATTTTACTAGTGAATAAAATCTTCAGATATGAATATTTTCCTGAATGAAAGCACGAATTTTTTGGATATTGAGATTTTTTACATATTTATTTAGTTGTCTCACAAATATATGATATTTTTCGTCCTGGCGAGCAATTTTTTCCAATTCTTGTTTAATTCCTTTAATTTGTCCTTTTCTAGCATATTCTAGTAGCATCTTTAAATCGGAAACAGGTGGTATTAACATTTCGCTAGTCTCAACTGTAATTTCATCATCTGCTGTAATTGCAGGACTTGCATAAATCCAACTTATTTGTAAGTATTTTGCCAATAAGTTATATAGTTCTTCAACCTGTACAGGGCGTGTCAGGAATGCATTGGCTGTTACATTCCCAGTATTTCGATGCTCAATTTGTCTAATATTACATGTAGCTAAAATCACGATAGTATTTTTTAATAACTCAGACTGACGGATTTTCGCTAGCATTTTCCAACCATCAACGACAGGCATTGTAATATCAGAAATAATCAAATCAGGTCTATATTTATTTGCTTTATCAATGCCTTCTCTACCATTACTCGCTTCGATAATAGTAAAATCAAGTGGTTCTAATAAGCTAATAAATAGGGAACGGTTTTCCCAATATTCATCAACAATTAATATTTTTTTCCGAACACCAGAATAACCAATTATTTTACCATGACTGGTAATTGTACTAGCCTCAGTCCAATCTTCTGCCACTCGACAATCAAGCTCAAATTCAAATAAACTACCGACTCCAAGCTGACTTCTTACTTGGATTTGACTACCCATTACCTCAACTATTTTCTGACTAATTGTTAATCCTAATCCAGTGCCTTCTGATTGATGATTGCTATTTTCAACTTGTTCAAATGGTAAAAATATATTTTCCATTTGTTGCCTAGTCATTCCCACACCTGTATCAACAATAGTGAAATGGATAATTGCATTTGATGGCTCTTGACTATTACTAGCTGTAATTTGTAGTTTGACACAACCAGAATTTGTAAATTTAATTGCATTACTCAGTAAATTAATTAATACCTGGCGCAATCTTTTTTTATCAGATGTGATGCCGACTGGTAAGTTTGGCGGTGGCTCGTAAACAAAATCGATACCTTTACGCTCGGCTCTGACTCGACATACTTCTACGACTCCTTGGAGAAAGGAAGGAAAATGAAAATCTGTATTTTGCAATTCTATTTTCTGAGATTCTAACTTTGATAAATCTAAAATATCATTGATTAAACCGAGCAAATGAAAACCACATTGATAGATTGTTTTCACACCATGTCTTTGTTCTTCTGTTAAATTAGCAGAACGAGCAAGAATTTGTGCATAACCTAAAATACCATTTAGTGGTGTACGTAATTCGTGACTCATATTTGCCAAAAACTTACTTTTGGCTTGATTGGCAGCATCTGTTGAGGTTTCTGATTTTTTTTGTGCTTCGCTCAGTATTTTTAATTGCTCAAGTATCTGATTTAGAGAAGTTCCTAATATCATTAATTCATAAGTATTACCTACAGGTATCTGGAGAGATAAATCTTGTTTTTTCACTACTTGTTGAGTCACATTTGCGATCGCATTAACAGGATGGGCAATTTTTCTACTGATATAAATTATAAATAAATAAGCCAATGTAATACTTATGCTAATACTAAATAAGATAAATATAATTCTCAATATTCCTACTTTATCTAATTTATTCTCGATTTTTTCTTCTTGTTTTGTTGTGATTCCAATTGTATTAACAAGTTGATTTATAAAATCTTGATTCTCTTGTCTATCTTCACTTTCAAGTAATTTATTAAATTCTTCTTTTATTTGGAAAATTTGCTTTTTATCTAATGATTGTGCTGAATTTTTCTTTAGTAAAATTTCCAAATTTTTTAGAAAAAGCAAGTAAGAATCTTGATATCTATCAAATAAATATTGCAATGATTGATTAGAAGAAGTCGTATTATTTAATTGATTAATTATACTTTTACTTCTAGTGATTCTTTGAATATTTGTTTTTTGTGCTTGCTGGAAATTCTTGGGATTGTGTAATGAAGTTGGAAAATTTGCTAGCCCTTGGAGCTTGATAGCATCGTTACGTAAATCAGTTAGCAATTGGCGTTCACGACGAATCATAATGCGTTCTGCATTAAATTTATTTTGCCAATAATCTCCGATCGCAATTCCTGTTAAACTACCAGATATGGCAATTGCTACAGCCCCAATTTGTCCAAATTTAATTTTTTCCTGAATACTTAATCGCTGAATATTATGGTTGATTTGGTTGAGAAACTTTTTGCGTTTCTTCCAAGTGTCCGTAAGCTTTTCCAAAAATTGTGAATTAGATACAGTAGTTAGATTTTCATTCGGTTGATGAGTCATAAGTTAAATTTAATATTCTCAGTAATATTACACACATTTTGACAAAAAATAGTTTATTATTAATAAGTAATAGTTAGGTTGTCTGTGAGCAATAATAATGCTAAGCAAATATAGCCCAATAGTGATAAAAACAGACAGATATCGGCTATCAGTCATTTTTTTGCTATTGAACATAATAAGAGTTGTATCCTCTGAATTAATATTGCCCAAGTTAGAAGACAAAATTGACAATCACCACAAATAATTATGAACCAAAACTAAATTCCCAACTTCGTGAATAAAGTTGGGAATTCGGCTTTTGAAGTATGAGGTATCAGCGATCGCATTTTGCGAACTAGAATAGTTAATAATTAATTTGCAGCAGTCATACCCCAGTTGACATATGCTAATTTTGCTGCTGTTGCTTTTACCTTTTCTGCTTGTGCTACCAACTGTCCACAAGCATCCCAAGAACCAGAAACAAACATATTTCTTGCACCTTCACCGATGGAGATTGGTGCAGAAAAATCACCCACTTGTACCTGCATTGTTTCTAAATTTAGCGTTACATTTACCTTTGGGTTTGCTGCTATCAGTTCCTGCAACTTCTTCGCTGTCGTCTGATCGACAGTTACACAGGGCACACCATTAGCTACGCAATTACCGAAAAATATTTCTGCAAAACTTTCACCAATTAGGGCTTGAATACCCCACTTAGCGATCGCTTGGGGTGCATGTTCCCGTGAAGAACCACAGCCAAAATTGCGATTGACAACTAAAATTTTTGCACCTTGATACTGGGGTAAATCGAAAGGATGTTCACCATTGAGGGCTTTTCGATCATCTGCAAAAGCATGTTCTCCTAAGCCGTCGAAGGTGACGCATTTTAAAAAACGCGCGGGAATAATGCGATCGGTATCAATATCATTACCAACTAAGGGAATAGCAGAACCGGAAACTAATTTTACTTCGCTAGTCATAATTGTTGTTTTGGGGGGATGGGGGGATGGGGGGATGGGGAGATGGGGAGATGGGGAGACGTTTAAATATATGGAAATATACAAAAAACATCTTCTCTTCTTTTCCCCTTCAGCATTCATGATTTAGCATTTATGAACCAATACTGATTAATTCCCTAACATCAGATACTTCGCCTTTAATTGCCGCAGCTACAACCATTGCAGGACTCATTAATAATGTGCGTCCGCTTGCCGAACCTTGTCTACCCTTAAAATTGCGGTTTGAGGAAGAGGCGCTGATTTGTCGTCCTTCGAGTTTGTCAGGGTTCATTGCCAGACACATTGAACATCCAGCTTCCCGCCATTCAAACCCAGCTTCCACAAAAATGCGATCGAGTCCTTCGGCTTCCGCCTCTTTCTTTACCCGTTCGGAACCTGGTACTACAAAGGCTTTTACTCCCTCCGCCACCTGCTTCCCTTGGGCAATTTTTGCAGCTTCCCGCAAATCGCTGATGCGTCCATTGGTGCAGCTACCGATAAAGCAGACATCAACTTTTGTCCCTTTAATCGCTTGTCCAGGGGCTAAATCCATATATTCGTAGGCTTCTTTCGCCACAAATCTGTCATCTTCTGCGAGTTGTTCGGGAGATGGCACTTGTTGGTCAACTCCGATACCTTGACCGGGGGTGATTCCCCAGGTAACGGTGGGGGGAATATCTTCAGCTTTGAAGACGACAACGTCATCATACTCAGCATCATCGCCGCTTCTCAGGGATTCCCACCAAGCCACAGCTTTCTCCCATTCTGTATCTTTGGGAGCAAAGTCACGTCCTTTTAAATACTCGTAAGTAACATGATCGGGATTGACATAACCGCATCTAGCACCACCTTCGATCGCCATATTGCAGACAGTCATCCGTTCTTCCATATTCATATTCTCAAAGGTGGTTCCCGCAAACTCGTAAGCGTAACCAACACCACCTTTTACCCCCAGGGTGCGAATGATGTGAAGGACAACATCTTTGGCATATACCCCCGGTTTTAATGCCCCATTAACTTCTATTTTTCTAACTTTTAATTTAGATAGTGCTAATGTTTGCGAAGCCAGGACATCCCGAACCTGACTCGTCCCAATCCCAAATGCGATCGCTCCAAATGCTCCATGAGTAGAAGTGTGACTATCACCGCAAGCGATTGTCATTCCTGGTTGGGTAAGTCCCTGTTCTGGTGCAATCACGTGAACAATTCCCTGACTTCCCGAACCAATATTGTAGAAGCGAATATTATGTTCCTTCACACTACTTTCCAACGCTTGCATCATCTCTTCCGCGAGAGGATCGACAAATGGACGCGCTTGGTTTTCGGTAGGTACAATATGGTCTACTGTAGCAACGGTGCGTTCTGGAAAAAGAACCTTTAACTTGCGATCGCGTAGCATGGCAAAGGCTTGGGGACTGGTAACCTCATGGATTAGATGCAGTCCTATAAATAGTTGCGTTTGCCCCGATGGCAATGTACAAACCGTGTGTAAGTCCCAAACTTTATCGAATAACGTGCCTTTGCTCATACATTCATCCGTTCAATGCCCTTGGAACTATGATGGTAGCAAAAATTGGGCATGGAGTGGAATCACATATGTCAAAAGCAAAATTTGAGGGGCTAATATTCCATATGCAAAGGGGGCAGGTTGAAAAGCCTACCCCAAATCAAATTCTGCTAAAGGGGTCGTCTCTACAGTTCGATTAGCTTGTTCACTTGCTCCAATCGAAAAAACCTTTTTTAAACGCCTGTCTACTGAGATTAATTAGTAACGAGACTCATCTCCTTAATCATTTTAGCTTCGAGTGTGTCACGATAGTGTAAATCGAGCCAGCAAAGGGGTAATGCTTCACCCGATAAGAACATCATCTCTGATTTCAGATAAATATCAGGGTCTTGAAGTTCTTGACCTGCGTGCATTCTGGCTGTAACTTCATTTACAGAGGGATTAAAAAGCGCATCAAGGGTGAGAATCTCGACGATAGTTTTTGTTGGTTTATGCATTAAAAACATAGTTGTTCTCCTATGTCGAGTCTAGCTACATCAATACTAGATCGAATTGAAGCAAATAACTTCAATTTGCAATACTTTGCAAAGTTCAATTACTTTAATATTTGTCTGCATATATTCCTTATAGTTATCATCTAAATCACCGGACGTACAACCCGAATCAACTTAGCTGCCAAAGATTCCTCAGATACCAAAGCTTCATGAATACGAATTGCCATTCGATTTCTGTCAGTATCGTTTGTACAAACAATAATACCAAAATGCTCGGAATTAGCACGATGCAAGCGGACAAAATCTTGACGATTGAGGGTTATGACTGCACGATTGTCTCTAATTGCAAAAGCTAATACTTCTTCATCGGGAATGCCTAAATTATCGTTACCAGCTTCCTGTACAGTTAAAACATCATGTCCCATTATCCGCAACAGTTCGCTGACTATCCGGGGAAATTGTTCATCGGTATACAAACGTGCCATTGATTAGGCTGCCTCATTATTAGCACGAATTGCGGCAGTAATTTCTTCGGGATGAGCATCAGCATAAGCCCAAGCATTGACCAGATCGGCTGCGGTAATATGAGGATAATCCTGCAATAATTGGGCTTCATTAATACCAAGTTGTTGTGCTTCCGCTAAAAGCCAAACAGCAATTCGAGTTCCCGCAATACAAGCTTCACCACCGCACACACCAGGAGTTTTAGTAATTCCCCTTCCACTGGTGCTAAGGTTTTTGGTCAGACTTTGGATAATCTCTGCTTTATCAGCAAGCGATAAGCCCAGAAGTTGCTCTTCGATTTCTTGACGAGTCATAGCGATCGCGGATGATAAAAAGTATCTTTATTGTAGCAATTTGGGTATGAGCAATAAAGGAATCACACAATCCACCAACGCGATCGCAATGTTCCGAAGGAGGGGTCTATGTTTTTGTAAAAGTGAGATTCTCCCCCTATCAAATAGCTATATCAGCAAGTTAGTAGAAAATATTAAATATTAAATCTTTTCTATCAGAATACTTAAGAATGAGGATTAAATAAGATTTAATTTAATTCTGCACATTCACATGTTAATAAACCCCGATAGCGGACACCGACGGGAGTGACATCAAAACTACAGGGTAAAACCTCAACACCGCAGGCGATCGCATCTCGCAACAATCTACCATATATGGGGTCAGCTTTATCTCCAGGAGCAAATGCCGTACAGTCTCCGCGATTAATAAAATAAAGCATTACCGCTCGACTGTGAGGAATTAAAGCTATTAGTTCGCGTAAATGTTTCTGTCCCCTTGTTGTTTCTGTATCCGGAAATAATGCGAATCTCCCATCTACCCAAGTTGTATTTTTTACCTCTAGATAAATTGGTTTATCTGTATCATTACCTGTTAATAAAAAATCGATGCGGCTTTTTTTATCTTGTCCGTAAGGCACTTCACCTTTAATTTTGGCGTAATCTCCCAACTCTGGAAACAAATATTTTTCCAGTGCTAATTTCACAATTCGATTGGGTAAAGCTGTATTTACACCTGTCCAAGTTGGTTCATTATCATTTACTTGGATTAATTCCAAAGTGTAAGCTAATTTGCGCTTAGGATTATCACTCAACGACAGCATCACCGCACTTCCAGGCGTGGAAACCCCAGTCATGGGACCTGTATTTGGGCAATGTGCGGTGACTATTTCTCCTGATGTTAGTTCTACATCAGCAAAGAAACGTTTGTAGCGTTTGACTAAAATACCTGGGTATAAAGTGGGATAGCGATAGAGTAATTCTTCTGTCATTAATTCAATTTTGAGTTTTAGATTTTGAGTTGTAGAAAGTTTTAGATTCTAAGTTTTAGATTTTAATTTCAATTAAATTTTATTTCACTATCCTCTGATATTTGAAAATATACTGTATAAAATAGAACGCCAGCATACATTTGCGAGTAGTTACATATCAGCTACTGACAAATTGGAATTAACTCAATTTAAGTAAAATTCGGCGAGATAAAATTATGCGACATTCTGTAAACATCTTAGAACCGACAGATTTGTGGTATCTACAAAATAATATCAATAAAGAAACAAATAAATACTACCATCCCACAAAAAGTATTCCTTTTGTACAGCAAATAGAAATCAAACTCGAAAATACTGGAGTTGTCATCCAAAAGGGCAGCTTGCATAGTTGCTTTGGTAAACTGAATTATGGAGTATATAAAACTGACAATCGTCTCAAAGATATTTTCGTGTCTTTGATGACAGAAATCGATTATAACGCTCCAGTTTATCGAGGTACGGGTGTAGTCAAACTGGAACCAAGACAAAAAGGTAATTTTTTGAACTATACAGAAATTGAGATTAATGAAAACGAACAATGGGAATTAGATGATGGCATATTCCAATTTTGTTCAGATAATGTTGTCATGGGTGTTAAAAAATTAAAGTGGAGACAAATGGCTGGTTCCACTGATGGAAATTCCCGAATAGTAATTAAATCTTTACCCAATCAAACAGCACAACTTGTAACTGGAACCCTAGCCCCTGCCAAGATAATTCAATTGAGAAATGGAGAAGTTTTGATTGCGGATTATGATATGGTGAAAGGCTTTACTAATGGGATTAAGGAAGATTACTGTAAATTAGGGTATTTTGGCAAAGGTGGCGGTGAAGGTTACGTTTGGACTTATAACGGTGCAGGTAGATTATTAGTATCTGAAACCGATAGTATGGGAATTGGGTGAAGGCTGGGATATAGGTTTCTCTTTCTCAGCTTCCTTAGCAGTTACCCAGGGAGCAGCCAGGAAAATCACCAGCAACAACGTCCAGGGGAAAATAAACAAAAGCGAAAATTGGCGGCTAAATTTGAGCATAAATACTGGGATGACGCTGCAATAATGATACTAAATATCTATCGTTTTATTTGCAAGTCTTTAAGGAATTTGGAGTCAATAAAGTATTAAGAGTAGGGTGCTGTTAGCGCAGCGTAACGCACCATCTCATATTCGATTAATTGCAAGTGATTAAATTCCCGTTTTTAGACAGGTGGCGAGTTTGTAGGGATTATCGCACAATTGGAAATAGGTTCTTCGATTTGTTGTGTTTCACATAATACCACTAAAGCCATGACTCAAGAATATTACAATCAAGGCTTGTTCAAGGCTAAACAAAAAGACTATGCTGGTGCGATCGCGGATTTCACCCAAGAGTTGCAATCAAATCCTTATTTTGCGGAAGTCTATCTACAACGAGGTTTGGCTTATTATGATTCCGGTCAAATATTACATGCTGTTGCAGATTATACAGAAGCATTAAAGCTGGATTCACAGTTTATTCAAGCATATTACAGTCGAGCGCTGGCGCGAATGGTGTTGAAAAATATACCAGGTGCTTTGGATGATGTTGAGAAAGCAATTTACCTCAACCATACCTATGCTGCGGCACATCAATTACGGGGAACTTTACTACGGAAGTCAGGGGATATTCATAATGCTATTGCCAGCTTTAAGAAAGCGGCAGAGTTATACTTGCAACAAAAAGATGCCGAAAGTTGTCGTTTATGCATGGAGAAAATCACACAACTACAACCGAAAGCTGAACCAGTGGCAATTTCCAAATCAACTTCACCACCCCTAGAAATCATCTCGGAAGGAGATTATTTTAAACAATTAATTGAGAAAGCTGAAAATGGCGATATTCGCGAAGCTTTGGAAAGTTTAAGTTGGGCGATGCAAGTTGATTCTCAAGATGGTAAGGCTTATTGTTGTCGGGGTGTTATCCGTTGTAAGCAGGGACAATTTACGGAGGCAATTTCTGACTTTAATCAAGCCTTGAGATACAAGTTTCACGATGCAATTGTTTATCGGAATCGTGGTAAAGCGAGGCTACAAATGGGGGATAATCAAGGGGCTATTGCTGATTTTAATTTGGCGCTTGAATTAGAACCAGAAAATGCGATGATCTATGTGGCTAGAGGTAATGCACATCGTTCCACAGGAAATTATACGCAAGCAATCCAAGATTATACAAAAGCATTAGAGTTTAATCCTCATGATGCCCCAGCATATTATCATCGTGGATTGGCAAATACCCATATCGAAGAAATGCAAAAGGCGATTGCAGATTATCAGAAGGCAGCTAGTATTTTTTGTGAACAAGAAGATTGGGAAAATTATCAAAAAGTATTAGATAGTTTGAAGAAAATTACCGTGCCTAGTGGTGATTTACAAAAGCCAAAATCAACTTTCTTACGTCAAAAACTGCTACGTTTGGTGGGTGGATATTGGGAAATTGCCGAACGATTATTAGAGGAAGTTAAGTATTCTTATCCTGGGATGTCTGAAGATTGGTATATGGAAAAAGTCATTAATGATATTGAAAGGGATAGAAATAATTAAAATATCCTCGGCAGGATTTTTAAAATTAAAAATTAGGTATTTTAACTGTGAATTTGGTTTCTCCCTTGCGACTTTCCACATCAATTGTTCCCTTTAATACTTCCACCATTTTCTTCACTAATGTTAGTCCTAAACCTGTACCCCCATATTGCCAAGGATCGTTATTTGGAATACGATAAAATTGGTCAAATACGCGATTTTGTTCTTCCTTGGGAATCACCACACCAGAATTAATCACGTTGAGTTCTACTGTTTGTTCATCAGCCCTAACTTGGACAGTAATTATTTCTCCGGCGGGAGTATATTTGCAAGCATTATTTAATAATTCAATTAAAATACGCTCTAATGTGGAAATATCAGAATTTAACAACGGTAATTCTGTAGGAATATCTATCTTTAATTGTTGTTGTTGATATTGAGTTCGCTCTAAAAATGGTTGAATAACTTCCGGAATCCAAACTTGGAGATTAATTAATTCCGAAACGATCGCATCTGCTTTAGCATCTAAATAGCACAATGTCAATAAATCTTCAACTAATTTATTATGTCGCTGACTCGCTTGGCGAAAAATATTTAAAACTCGCGTAAATGTGGGAGATATGGAATGAGGATATTCTGTTTGCAGCAACTTTTCTAAAGTTTGCACCGCAAGCTGTATACTACTCATGGGCGATCGCAATTCATGCGATATGGTTTTGAGAAAGTCATCTTTGATGCGATTGAGTCTTTCTAACTCCTTGACTTGCTGTTGTGAGGCTTCGTATAATCGAGCCTGACGAATAGCGATCGCACATTGACTAGCTACTTGTTGTACTAAAGTCACTTCAAAGTCTGCAAATATTTCTTCTTTTGCCCTCAGTAACCAAAGGTTTCCCAAAATTCCCTTGCTACCACCGTTTTCATAAATCGGACAAGCTAATCTGGTACATTGCATCCCTTTGGGACTAAATTCGGGAATTATTTCGGCAAACTGTAAAGGAACTTTTTCTAATAGCTGTTGATAGAGTTGGGGGAAATCAGCTATTTTTCTCACCATTCCTTGCGATTTCGGAAATATATGACTGTATTCGTAAACAATAGTCGCGATTGTCTGCGATGAGTTATACAGTTCAATTTGACAGCTATTTGTTTGCAAAACTTTCGCTAATTCTTCAGTTGCTATTTGCAAAATTTGAGTTTCATCCAAACTATCGCGAATTTTTTCGGTAATTCGCTTTACCAAATCTTGCTGCCCCTCAACTTGTTGGCGAGCGTATATTTCCTGATGTAATTCTTTATTTTGTAATGCTAGACGCTGGCGCATTTTTTTCAGCGTCAAATGTGTTTGAATCCTCGCTAAAAGTTCCTGTTGCTCAATCGGTTTAGTCACATAATCAACCCCCCCCAATTCAAATCCCTTCACTTTATTCACAGTATCCGAAAGAGCAGTTAAAAAAATTATGGGGATATTTGCTGTATGAAGATTGTTTTTTAACTGCCGACAAACTTCAAAACCATCAATTCCTGGCATCAAAATATCTAGTAAAATTAGGTCAGGCAAACTAGATACCGCTATCTTCAAAGCATTTTCCCCATTTTGGGCAGCTAAGACTCTAAATCCTTGAGTTTCCAAGAACGTAAATAATACCTGTAAATTGCTGGGATGGTCATCAACAATCAAAATAGTTTTATAATCAATAGATGTGGATTCCAGAAATTTGCGATCGCAATTATTCGAGTTCATCTTCACCAGTCCTCACACTTAAATTTGTGCGAACCTTGCAAGGCAATTAGGGATTGGATAGCAAGGGATTACAAATTCCAGACTTATCTGTCACATCCTGTCCCCAACTTGTTATGAGAAAGTCTTCAAACATTACAAAACTTAGTAAACATCAATTATTTTAATAAAAATTTTATATTTATTATCATCAAAGCCGATTTTCAATAAACAAAGCAATAAAAATTTACTTTTCTTAATATTGTTAATTAAACAATGTATCTTCAAGACGAATATTTAAAACTAAGTAGAACGGTGCAAAAAACAGTCGACGCGGAGCGGCTTCTCGCAGAGTAGTATGTAACGAAAAGTGAATTTGCCCAAAACTCTCTTCCCTCCTGACTTGAAAA
>NZ_JAYGHN010000016.1:119874-125807 GCF_034931845.1 Calothrix sp. UHCC 0171 | reverse complement strand
CTTTTAACATCGATCTACTTACTGGCGGTATAGCACTGCTACCTCTCTACAAGGGAATTAAGTTTTAGCATTACCTAATACCTAATACCTAATTCCCAATGCCCAATTCCCACCTCTACAGTTTCTGTGTAACTAATTGTGTCTGCTGTTCTTGCTGTTGTGTAACATACAAACGATTCAGTGCATTTACGTATGCTTGAGCGGAGGCAACAATAATATCTGTATTGGCTGCATGACCTGAATAAACTCGCCCTTCATGACTTAAACGAATTGTCACTTCGCCGATCGCATCAATACCTGCTGTTACTGATTGTACAGAGAATTCGATCAACTGGTTGGGAACGTTAGCAACGCGATTAATAGCTTTATAAATTGCATCAACAGGTCCCGTTCCAATGGCGGCATCCGTCAATTCCTGCCCATTAGGAGTGCGAATTGTTACCGTGGCAGTGGGACGGGAGCGATCGCCACAGGATATTTGCACTAATTCTAACTTGAATAGGTCTGGGGTTTGTTGAATTTCATCGTTGACTAGTGCTTCTAAATCCCAATCGGTGATTTCTTTCTTTTTGTCGGCTACTTCTTTAAAACGAACAAATGCTTTATTCAAATCCACTTCCGAGAGTTCGTAGCCCAATTCCTTTAAGCGGGTACGGAAAGCATTACGTCCTGAATGTTTGCCCAAAACGATTTGATTATCGTTTAAACCAATTAGTTGAGCATCCATGATTTCATAGGTGAGTTTATTTTTTAACACACCATCCTGGTGAATTCCCGATTCGTGGGCAAAGGCATTTGCCCCAACTATGGCTTTGTTTGGCTGGACTAACATTCCCGTTAAATTGGAAACTAAACGAGATGTTTTATAAATTTGCCGCGTGTCAATATTTGTCAGTGATTCTTCCCCATCAACAGGTCTACCAAAGAAGGGGTTAAAATACTGTCGGCGCACGTGTAACGCCATGACTAATTCTTCTAATGCAGCATTCCCTGCCCGTTCACCAATACCGTTAATTGTACATTCCAATTGGCGGGCACCATTTTTAACTGCCTCTAGGAAATTAGCCACAGCTAAACCTAAATCATTATGCCCATGAACGGAAATAATGGCTTGATCAATGTTAGGAACATTCTCCTTAATTCCCTTAATGATTGCCCCAAATTCACTGGGAGTTGTATAGCCAACAGTATCCGGAATATTAACAGTTGTGGCTCCAGCAGCGATCGCTTTTTCTAATACCTCATACAAAAATTCTGGGTCGGAACGTCCCGCATCTTCGGGCGAAAATTCGACATCATTCGTGAAGCTTTTGGCATATGCTACCATCTCTTCAGCGATCGCCAAAACTTCTGCTCTGGTTTTTTTCAATTTGTATTTGAGGTGAATATCAGAAGTGGCAATGAAAGTATGAATCCTTCCCTTGGCTGCATCCTTAATTGCTTCAGCCGCAGCTTTGATATCGTCGTGTTTTGCTCGTGCCAAACTACAAATTATTGGTCCATTTTCTGTACCCACTGTTTGAGCAATTTTGCTAACTGCGGCAAAATCCCCTGGACTGGCGAAGGCAAAACCCGCCTCAATTACATCCACTCCCAAACGCGCTAGTTGTTTTGCGATCGCTAATTTCTCATCAATATTTAAAGTTGCTCCTGGACATTGTTCGCCATCACGTAATGTGGTATCGAAAATGATGATTCTGTCTGTGTTATTATTCATTGCCATTCGCTTAATAAAATTTAACTTTTTAGCTACAAATATCTGCAACTTTAATTTTTTTAGTTTTAGTATTGTTAATAATTGCTAAGATTATTGCTAAATTACGAGCCTTCAGCTTTTTCTATAACATCACGAATATCGTTTAAATCTATATACCTATCAGTGGCATTACGTAGTTCTCTTGCTATCATTCCTTCCGTTGATACAACCGTTATATGAGTATTTTTTGACCGTAATAACTCTATAGCTCTTTCAAAATCGCCATCACCACTAAATAAAACTACTCGGTCATATTGGTCTACTGTATTAAACATATCGACAACAATTTCTATATCTAAATTTGCTTTTTGTGAATAGCGACCGGAAGTATCATCATAATATTCTTTGAGAATTTTTGTGCGGACGGTATAGCCAAGACTAATGAGTGCATCTCGAAAACCGCGCTGGTCTTGAGGGTCTTTTAAGCCAGTGTACCAGAATGCGTTGATTAAGGTAGTATCCGACTGTTCGTATTTGAAATATTCTAAGACTCTTCGGGGATCAAAAAACCAACCATTTTTTTGTTGAGCGTAAAACATATTGTTTCCGTCTACAAATATAGACAGACGATTCATAGTCGTACCCATAGAAATTAACACCAAAATATATAGATAAGAATGTAGATGGAACAATAGATTATAGCAATTATAAAATGACTTATTTGCTAATATCTGTAAAATCTGTTAGGAGTGTATTTTTGGTCAAATTTGTCAAACATTATTCTTATTAAAGATATTTGAACAAATGTCCTCAAATAAAAATATGCTTTCAACATTTAAACTGTGTAATAGAGAGCTTCATCTTTTGTCGTTGACATGGTACAGTAATTTGCTGCGATTATTTTGACAAGTGTTTACTCTGTGTAAGCCTAAGCTTGCTCTTAGAGTCAAGACACTCTGATAATCTATTGCTGCAACTAAATTGATCAATAAATTAGACTTTTAGATAACAACATCAATAACTGTATATCAATCCATATCAATCCAGTTTACTCCCAAACAGGCGTTAAATAGGCAAGCGCAGATTCTCGGCTTGCTAATATCTATCAGCTTTACTGTCAAATCAAGGACAAGCTACATCGTTAGCAGATTCGCTTCTTTTTAGCCTGCATATGTTGCAAGTATGTCATCAAAGAATAGTTGTATACTCTGACGACTTAAAAATTCAGCTTTGGCATCAAGCGATGCTTACAAGTAGCAAAAACTCTTTGGATAAGTTACATTATCCGTATCTACACTAATGATTTTTTGGAAGTCAGAGTTTATGTAGCAAAAACGACAACTGAGAGCAGAAGCTAGGTGAAAACACATTAACTGTTCGCTCTAGTGCTGTTGCAGAAACCTGTTTTGCTATGCAAATCTTTGCTCTCATCTTGTCTCTGCTTCCCGACATCAAACTGTGTTTGGGATGCTTCGGTTTGGGGTAGAGACAATCTCAAACAAATCATTAGCCCTAGAATTTAGTCATAATGAATCTTTCCGCGAAGTCATAACTGTTTGGGAGGTTATTTGCACCAAAGATTTGGGCTGAAAATTTTACACCAAAGAATCTGCAAGTATATGAATGGTGAAACTGTTGTCAAACCATAAATGTCCTGTAGGAGATATGAATAAACGATACGGGTATATATAAGAAAAGCATAGGATGTTCATTTAAGTATTATTTCCAGTTTTTAACCTATAACTACTGTGTAAATAAATAAGAAAATCTACGTAAATCAATCAGATATTACGACATGGAAGAAGATAATACATCTACCTTAACTAAAAAATATGTATCCGCAACAGATCATCAGTCAAGTCGGACGACAAAATCAACTTCAACAAGCGTAGGCAACCAATCCAAAAGGATAATCCGCTTTGGACATTGGCTCAGTGGATTGTGTGCTGTGGGTGCAGCGATTTTAACTGGCGCAGAATCACCATTGTCGCAAATGATGGAAAATCAGGCACAATCAGCATTTTATCAATTTCGGGGAGCCATTACGCCACCAGAAAATATTGTGATTTTGGCGATTGATGACGAGTCGATATCAAAACCACAAGTTTATTACAAAAATGATCCGCAGAAATATGCTTTTTTCGAGCCTTTGCAAACTTTTCCCTTCAAACGCAAAGCATATGCCCAAGTGATAGAAAAATTATACCAAGCTGGGGCAAGCGCCATCGCCTTGGATGTTGTCTTTGATTTGCCTAGTAGTTATGGGGTAGAGGATGATCAAGAGTTTTTAGCCGCTTTACAGCGTTACGGTAGTCGAGTTAGTCTTGCAGCCTCCTACGAGGAGTTTTTTGAGGGAAATCAGGTATTTACTAAGCAATTGCGACAACCTCAAGAAATGTTTCGCGCTAGTTCCGCCCTAGTCGGTTTTGTTAACTTTCCCCTAGAAGTGGATGGGAAAATTCACCGTTTGGCTTCTGAATATCTCAAGTCATCAGCTGAGTCAGAACCATTAAGAGATTCGTTGGTTGATATCTTACCAGACTTTGATACTGCCACCCTACGTGCGGCAAATATAAATTTTTTCAAACCAAAAGGCGATCGCATTTATTTTCGTGGTATTGCTGGTACGTTCGAGAAAATTTCATTTTGGCAAGTTCTCGACCCCGATTTTTGGAGTAATAATTTAAATTCTGGCAAAGTTTTCCGCAATAAAATTGTTCTTGTTGGTGCGACGGCAAAGTTAACTCAGGATTTTCACCCTGTAGCTGTTAACTGGTTATTTCCCGAACGAATGTCAGGGGTAGAAATTCATGCCAATGCTATTGCAACTTTAATGGAAGGAGATGCAGTTGCGATCGCGATTCCTAATTTATTATCACGTAGTCTTTTTGTCTTAGCATTAGTAGGCGGCAGCGCATATTTAGTCGCTAAAAACAAATATAACCGAATTAAAATTGTTTCGAGTATTATTTGTGCGATAATTTGGGGCGGAATTAGTTACATCATATTTATTTCTAACCAATTATTTTTCCCAACCGCAATTCCAGCAATCGCCATGTTGGCAATTGGTATATCTTATTTGGGAAGTGAAATTGCAGTCCAACAACTGAGAAAGAAACAGTTAGTAGACATTATCAAAAAAAATCCCTCATCACGGATTGCTCAAGAAATTATCAGTCAACAAGAAGATATTAGAGAATTACTTTTACAGCGCGAACTAGAAATTTCAGGCAAAGTTCTCGATGGACGTTATCGAATCGTCAAAGTCTTAGGTTCAGGCGGCTTTAGCGAAACCTATATTGCCGAAGATACAAGGCTGCCAGGGAATCCCCTCTGTGTCGTCAAACAACTACAACCAGTGAACAATAAACCCGAACAAATGGAAGTCGCTCGACGTTTATTTAGTTCCGAAGCCCAAACATTACAAAAATTAGGTAGCCACCCTCAAATACCGCAACTGTTAGCTTACTTTGAAGAAGACGAAGAATTTTATTTAGTCCAAGAATATATTCCTGGCAATGCCCTTAGTCAAGAAATTCCCTCCAGAAAACGTAATGAGCCAGCATTTGTCATTGAGATGTTGCAGGATATATTAAAAACCCTAGCTTTCGTACATGAAAATGGCGTAATTCATCGCGATATTAAGCCAAGTAACATTATGCGACGTAAGAGCGATCGTCAACTTGTACTCATTGATTTTGGTGCTGTCAAACAAGTCTCTACAGACTTATTAGAAAACCCAGAACAAACAGCATTAACTATCGGGATTGGTACTAAAGGTTATGCACCGACAGAACAATCACTAGGGAAACCACAGTATAGTAGCGATATTTATGCAGTGGGGATGATTGCGATCAAAGCATTAACAGGTATTCCACCACATGAACTTGAACGTGATTACAATGGCGAATTGATGTGGATAGATAGAGCAGATGTAAGTCCACATTTTGCCCAAATACTTAATAAAATGGTATCTGATAACTTTCAGAAACGATATCAATCAGCATCTGAAGTTCTGGAAGCCCTAAACCAATTAGGAATTGCTGAAAGTATTGAATCTCTATCATCAGAAAATTCATCAATCAATACCCTATCTTTAGATGATTCCGATAACCCGACTACCCCTTGGGATGGTCTTTCTTAAATTTATTGGCTCGTAATTCAGTGTTTTAGCGCTGACTACAAGCCAATCAATGGAATTTTAGGTACTCGGTAAATTGTTCAGATCAGGGTATTC
>NZ_JAYGHN010000016.1:110524-119798 GCF_034931845.1 Calothrix sp. UHCC 0171 | reverse complement strand
AGGTTTCTCAGGAGGCTTCTCAGGTATTACAGGAGGTTTCTCAGGTATTACAGGTGGTGGTTCTGGGTTCGCTGGTGTTGGAGGTTTCTCAGGTGGTTTCTCAGGAGGCTTCTCAGGAGGCTTCTCAGGAGGCTTCTCAGGAGGCTTCTCAGGAGGTTTCTCAGGTGGTTTCTCAGGAGGCTTCTCAGGAGGCTTCTCAGGAGGCTTCTCAGGAGGCTTCTCAGGAGGCGGTCCTGGATTTGCTGGTGCTGGATTTATTACGGGAGGTGGTCCTGGATTTGCTGGTGCTGGATTTATTACAGGAGGTGGTTCTGGATTTGCTGGTGCTGGATTTATTACGGGAGGTGGTTCTGGATTTGCTGGTGCTGGATTTATTACGGGAGGCTTTTCAGAAGGTGGTGTTGGATTTATTACGGGAGGCTTTTCAGAAGGTGGTCTTGAAATCGATGGTGTCGAAGGCTTCTCGGAAGGTATTACGGGAGGTGGTTCTGAATTTGCTGGTGCTGGATTTATTACAGGAGGCTTACCTGTATCCACAGGTGTTGTTACAGGTGGAGATGATGGGGTAACTTCGGGTGATGGTTTTAGTGGACGATTTCTTGAATTACGAACTCTATCCGATTGAACTTCGGATGCTCCCAATACTGATTCCGCAGGAATATTATCTTGAACTGTAAAATCAGTTGAATCTTTAGAAGTAGTTAGCTTTATAAACGATGGATTTTGGATTGTATCGGGACCAGCTATACGTACCTGCTTCGCTAAAGCCTCTGATGTTTCTGCACGAACACTATTAAGTGCTGCATCCTGAATACTAGTTACATTTGGTTGATTTAAATCAAGCCCCCGTACTAAATCGCTAGTCTCATAAAAAGTTCGCAAGTCAAAATCGAATAACCCATGAAATTTGCCATTGATGACAACCATCATTTGTCCAGCTTGCAACACTTTGCTGGTGGAACTATCTTGATCAAAAACTTCGATTCCACTATTCGTCAGTGCGCCAACAACTGTTGTATCTGTTTCCTTGTCATAACGGACAAACAGCGCTGAACCGCGAATAGCAGCAGCAGCACTTGGTGTTCTGATATTAGTTTTACCTTGCCCTGGCGGTATCAATAATAAAACTGTGCCATTTCTGAGGGTAAAATTTCTAGTCTGGGGTAAAAACTGAAATACTGCTTGCTCTCCTACTCTTGCCATCGAGCCATCGTTGAAGCGCAACTCAGCCAGGGAATTTCGCCCTGTGGACAAACCGTCTTTTGGTTTAATGGCATCAGAGCGTTGCGCTCTCCGTCTTGGCTGGTTGTAAGGTTGCAACTGTACGAAATTACGCAAATTCTGTATTACTGCCCTAGTTAATGGAGTTTGGGCTTGTGTCTTACTTGACATGGGCATTATGAGTAACCCTGACAAGCCAATTGCCACAAAGGGAAACAATTTACGCACTATTGGTTGCAGTTCAGAAAATTTACTCATACTCAACTATGTCAGTAGTATTTTAAATACAAAGTGGTCAGTGCTTTATTTGTTATAGCAAAATTAAATACGTAAATTTGCTTAACTGTCATCAAAAATTAAAGATATAAATTACTTACTCTGTCGTATAAGCTAGCGATTGAAACCAATTTTCTCAATCATTGGTAGAAAATAAATTTGTCATCTTCTCCTCTTTTAACCGATACTTAAGTACCTAACTTAAATAGAAATTGAGGATGTTTTGCTGAGAAATTTTCTGACTCAAACTACAGAACAACACAAGTCCGAATAGTTGAGACTTGGGAATCAACTTGTAAGTCAATCTCTACAAAAGTGTTATTAGAAAGATGCAATTCTACAAGAACTGGAAACTTCTATTATTTTGGAGCTTGCTGACTTGCAGTAGTGCAAGCTGGTGGTTATTGGAAGCAGATGCAGTAAATGCTACAAGCTCAACGAGATGGAAACATCAAAGACATATGCTATTAAAGATACCACCTTTTAATGATAATTGGGTAGGTAATCGACCCTTACATGAGACTGAGGATGAGTTAAAAGAGTTCCCAAGTTCACAATATTTAAATTTTCCAACACAAACAACAGATGCGATCGCTCAATCTCCCCCAGAGGAGACTACACCTCAAAAACCAAATGAACCTCCACAGGTTGAAGCACAGCCGAATGAACCAACATTAAAGCCGACAAAAATTGAGCAGCGTTTAGAAACACCGAAAGTTGATTACAGTAAAAGATTAGAACAACTGTTACAAAAACTGGCGGACACACAAGAGCAGTCACCGGAATCGACAACAAATGGAGAACTGGGCACAATAATTGCCAAGCCACAACCTGTAGAGAATACTGAATTAGGGACAATCCTTGCCAAACCCAATAACACAAATCCAACGCCAATAGAACAGCAACCTATTCCGGAAACACCATCGATACCCAAAAAGCCACCCATAACAACACCTGCAAGGAAGCCTATAGGTTTTTTGCTGGGACGTGTGAGTTTTTTCCAGACAAACAATCTGTTTTCATCTGATACTGATCCCATTCAAGATGGTTTAATCTATTCTGGTTTAACCTTAGCCAGTGTTCCTGTCAAATTAGGAGCCAAGACATACTTAAGTGGTTCGATTGATGGCAATATTATTCGTTACATAGACCAATCGGAATTTAACTACAATCAACTTCGTTTGAATGTAGATTTATATCATCAACTCTCCAAGCGAATGTATGGTGAAATTGGCTGGAGTAACCAGCAGTTGTTTTATGCGAGAGAGAGTCAACGTTATGGATTTGCATCGGGCGATCGCTTTTTGAATGAAAACTCGTTTCACTTATCATTAGGTCGTAGAGATAGTCTGACATCGAAATTGATGCTAGATAGCTATTATGAATTTCGTGTCAGTTTAGCTGAAACACCCGAAAAACGCGATCGCCTGATTAATTCGTTGTGGTTGGGGTTAAATTATTCCTTCCGAAAGCCCCTACAAGTCGGTCTAAACTACCAATTCAATTTATCTAATTTTACTGAACGCGATCGCGAAGATATTTACCATCGCTTATTTAGTAGTCTCAGCTATCGATTATCTGATACTAGTAGCGTGAGTGCCCAAGCAGGGGTTTCAATTGGCAATTCTACAGACCGTAACATTGACTTTAATGGTTGGTTTTTCAGTGTTAATTACAATTGGGAATTGGGTAGATTTTAAGAGTTGGAAATAATCAGGTGAGTAAATATTAAGTATTTTCGCGAGATGTACTCATTGTATCACTATCTCTAATTGTCTCAATTCCCACATTGCCACTCCTATTTCTCACCTCTTTAATAACTAATCCAATCACTCCAACTACCAGGATATAACTTGTAATTAGAAATACCAGCTAATTCCAAAGATAGTAAATTCACACATGCCGTGACACCAGAACCACAGTAAACTACAATTTCTTGGCTATCTTGAATTTCTTGCCAACGTTGCTGCTGTTGTTCTTGAGGATACAAATAGCCATTAGCATTAGTTACATCTTGCCAGGGATAATTGACAGCACCAGGAATATGTCCAGCAATTTTGTCGATAGGCTCTCTAATACCAAGATAGCGATCGCTTTCCCGTGAGTCTACTAAGACTATACCTGGTAAATCTTTACGAGTTTTGATAGTCGAAAAATCAACCATCATTTGTGGCTGTAATTTAGGTGTAAAATCAGCAGTTTTCTGTGGGGGAATCGCATCAGTCACAGGATAGTCCAATAATAACCAGCCAGCGAATCCTCCATCAAGTACAGCGACTTGTTCATGTCCCAAGTAACGCATTAGCCACCATAACCTTGATGCAAAAGCCAAGCGAGAATCATCATAGGCTACAACTAGAGTTGCTTGAGAGTTGCTTGTTTGAGAATTGACACCAATATTGGCGAGTTTTTTTGAGAATTTCTCGATATCTGGTAGAGGATGCCTTCCCCCATGTTCTGTAATGGGACTAGAAAGGTCTAAATTGAGGTCGAGGTAATAAGCACCGCTTATGTGACTAGTTTGATACTGTTGCTTTCCCAGTTGTGCATCCGCGAGCGAAAAACGACAATCTACAATCACAACCTGGGGGTTATTAATATGCTCTAATAGCCATTGAGCCGAAACAACACAAGAGTCATTTGTCATTAGTTATTGTTTAGCAGTTAGTCATTATTTAGTAACTATTAATTATATTGGTGAGAATTACAAAAATTATGTAAATTAATTTTAATGAAAATGCGTGATTATACTCAATAACTGCGATCGCTTGACCAGACATCAAAGATTAACCTAAATTCAAAATTTATCTAAGCTAATGTCAAATCAAGAAACATTTATTCCCCAGCCAACTGCTGACGGCTCATTTACTTTCTTCTCGGAAGAATTTGGTGAATTATTTCACAGTCATTATGGAGCTTACCAGGAAAGTATACATAAATTCGTTGTCCCGACACAACTAGAAATTCAAGCTCAAAAACCGGTTATTAGGATTTTAGACATTTGCTACGGTCTTGGTTATAATACTGCTGCTGCAATCCAGACTATTTGGTCGATTAATCCTGATTGCCATATCGAAATTATTGCTTTAGAAATGAATTCGGCAGTCCCTAAAGCTGCAATCACTCATCAATTATTTAATCATTGGAACTGCGAAAATATCGATATTTTAGATATTTTAATTAGAATTGCTGAAAATCATTACCTAGAGGCAAAAAATGTCAAAGCCAATTTATTATTAGGTGATGCTCGTATCACTATTCAACAATTACTTGCATCTGGATTTCAAGCTGATGCCATTTTCCTCGATCCCTTCTCGCCTCCACAATGTCCGCAACTTTGGACAATCGAATTTATGCAACTTGTCTCTCAGTGCTTATCTTTGACTGGTAGACTCGCAACTTATTCTTGTGCTGCATCAGTGCGTACAGCATTACTCACATCAGGTTTAGAAATTGGTTCGACTCCTCCTGTTGGAAGAAAAGCACCAGGTACAATCGCCATACATCCCCAAGCTGAGGAGACAATTCTTCCCCCACTGTCAACATCTGAACTAGAACATTTACAGACTCGTGCCGCCATTCCCTATCGCGACTTCCAACTCTGCGATTCGGCAGCAGTAATATTAGAGAGGCGCAAACAAGAGCAGCAACGTTCCAGCCTGGAACCAACTTCACATTGGCGAAAACGTTGGCATAGAACCCATAAACATAATTAACTATCAAGATAATAAGATGTCAACGGTCTCGATTAAATTGTATTGGTAAATGGATGATGTGGTTTATAAGTGATTTACCGGATTCAATCTCTTTCAATGTAATAATTATCACTAATTTTCAGTTAAAACAATCCATAGACATTCGTGAATCTACTAAAGTTTGATAATTTTTATCGATAATTGATGAAAAATGTGTAAATTATTTGATGAATTGTTTGGCTAACATAGTGACAAAAATTAATTTTTTTTCCATCAAGAGGCGGTTTGAGATAAATTTAACAACAAGAGTATTTTGGAACTATAGTCATGTTGATAAATCTCCGTAAAACACCTGATTTAAGATTTGCAATAATTGCATCATACTATATTTATCATTAATGAGTTTTGGAAATCATTTTCTCAGAACTCCCAAAAACATCGAAAAACTGGGGGAAATACATTACAAAAAGTTAAGTAAATGTTATCGTTTGCAAGACTTATAAAAGTAATGAAAACAGAAATCCAGTTGAGTAATAAAATTGTTTTTGAAAAGTCGAACTGTAAATTTATTTAAAAATTGGAGCGCCTTCGTGGTTTGGAAATCCAATTATACAGGCTCTACCGAAAAATCAATGGGTGGGTCAAACTCCTTAAATACACCCAAGGACGTTGGTTCAAATGGTGCTATCGGTTTGCAGGCACAAGGTTATCCCCTAAGCTTATCAAAGCAAGACCTGGTGCGAGAAGACAATGGAGCAATAACTTCCTGGGTAAACCTTTGCACTGATTCTAGTTACGATTCCTTCGGATCGAGGACAGAATATGGCAAAGGTTCCCAAGTCAACGGGTTTGATTTCGATAAGCCAAAAGTGTTAGTGGTTGATGACCATGCTGCAAGCCGGATGACTGCTGTAGCGCTGTTGGCGATGGAAGGTTATGAAGTGATTGAAGCAGACAGTGGTGCTGCGGCGATCGCTCTGGTAGCTCAAAAACAACCAGATTTAATTTTACTGGATGTGATGATGCCCGAAATGGACGGGTTTGAAGTTTGTCAAAATATTAAACAAGATGAGCAAACACGCCTAATTCCGGTAATTTTTATCACAGCATTAAACGATAGGCGATCGCGTATTCGCGGTATTGAGGTTGGGGCAGATGATTTTTTGAGCAAACCTTTTGATCGTTTAGAATTGGCGGCGCGAGTGAAGTCTTTGGTGAGCCAAAAGCGCCTGAACGAAGACTTAGATCACGCCGAACAAGTGCTATTTTCGATCGCCAGGGCAATTGAAAGTCGCGATCCGAATACAGGTGATCATTGCGAGCGCTTGATCCGATTAGGCAAAGAATTTGGCGAGTATCTCAACCTGGCACGCAACCAAATTCGTGACTTAATGTGGGGGGGATACCTTCACGATATCGGCAAAGTGGGAATTCCGGATGCGATATTACTCAAAAGGGGACAATTAACTCCCGAAGAATGGGAAATGATGCGTCAGCATGTTTTGATTGGCGAAAAAATTTGTCAACCACTTCGCACGACTAGAGGTGTGATCCCAATTATTCGTCATCATCACGAACGCTGGGATGGTTCAGGTTATCCTGACGGACTCAAAGGTGATGAAATTCCCTATATTGCTCAAGTATTCCAAATTATTGATATTTATGACGCTTTGAGCAGTGAACGTCCCTATAAACCCGCTTATACACCGGAAGAAGCACTGCAAATTATGACTGAGGAAACCGCTAAAGGTTGGCGCAATCCTCAACTTATGCAGCAATTTACCGAGTTTATTCTCAAACGCAATGATTCCAATCTTTCCAGAGAATTATGACTAAAGGATTGAGGGTGAAACTCAGAGGAGGGAGGTACGGGGACACGGAGAAGACTTTTCTCTCCGTGTCTCCTATCCCTTTTGTGCTCTCATCAACTAAAGGCGCTTTGGCAGTTTCCCAAGATATTGCCTATGAGTAATGCTTTGTTAGCTGTTATCATTTGCCTGAACTTATTTACTTAGTTCATCGCACACACACAGCTAATCCCTAATTATGGTAGTCGTAGCAATTCTGGCGGCAGGAAAAGGAACAAGGATGAAATCCACTCTCCCTAAAGTATTACATTCTTTAGGTGGGCGATCGCTTATTGAGAGGGTTTTAAATAGTGTCGAACCGATGCAACCTTCACGGCGGATGATAATAGTTGGATACCAGAGCGAAGAAGTGAAAGTGGCAATGCAGTCAATACCCAATTTAGAGTTTGTCGAACAAACTAAACAGTTGGGAACAGGTCATGCTATCCAGCAATTATTACCACATTTAGAAGGTTACAATGGGGATTTACTGGTGTTAAATGGGGATGTACCTCTGTTACGTCAACAAACCCTGGAAAATCTCCTCAAGACCCATCGAGAACACAAAAATGCCGCCACTATTCTCACAGCAAATTTGCCTGAACCCAAGGGTTATGGGCGCGTTTTTTGTAATGGTGATAATATTGTTCAGCAAATCGTCGAAGATAAAGACTGTACTGCTGCCCAAAAACAAAATCGCTGTATCAATGCCGGAATTTACTGCTTTCGCTGGCAAGATTTAGCCAAGGTATTGCCGCATTTGGAGGCAAATAATGCCCAGAAGGAATATTATCTTACCGATGCGGTGACACAGGTTGCTCCCGTCATGGCGGTAGATGTCGAAGATTACCAAGAAATTTTGGGTATTAACGATCGCTTGCAATTAGCTGGCGCTTATGAGATTTTACAAAGACGAATTAAAGAAAGTTGGATGGCTGCTGGTGTAACTATTATTGACCCCAATAGCGTCACAATTGATGAAACAGTTGAATTGCAACCAGATGTAATTATCGAACCGCAAACGCATCTGCGAGGTCATACAGTTATCAAAACGGGGTGTCGAATTGGACCCGGAAGTTTAATTGAAAATAGCGAAATTGGTGAGAACACCACCATCCGATTTTCAGTAATTACCGATAGTAGTGTTGAATCATCAGTAATAATTGGTCCTTATGCTCACTTGCGCGGACATGCTCAGGTAAGTGCAGGATGTCGCATTGGTAATTTTGTTGAGTTAAAAAATACGACATTAGGTAGTAATACTAAAGTCGCGCATCTATCCTATCTCGGTGACACCACAACTGGAACCAAAGTAAATATTGGCGCAGGAACAATTACCGCCAACTATGATGGTTTTAAAAAGCACCCAACAATAATAGGCGATCGCACAGGTACAGGTTCTAATAGCGTCCTCGTAGCGCCCATTACTCTTGGTAATGATGTTTACATTGCCGCAGGCTCTACAGTCGCTCAAGATATCCCTGATGATTGTTTAGTAGTAGCCCGCGAACGTCCGGTGATGAAGCCCGGTTGGGTAACGAAGAAACGAGAAAGTCAGAGCAAGTAAGAGGGACGCGGGGATGCGGGGATGCGGGGATGCGGGGATGCGGGGATGCGGGGATGCGGGGATGCGGGGATGCGGGGATGCGGGGATGCGGTGACGCGGTGACAAAGAAGAAAGAGGTTTCTTTTATTAATCTCCCACTCTCCCACTCTCCCCAATCTCCTCATCACTTCATCTCCCCATTCCCAACTTGCATTCCTTCGGGAATTTCCAAGGTATCGCCCATCCTTTCGCCGTTATGGTAAGCTGCGAGGATGACTTCGCTGGTTTTGCCCCAAGCGATATGACCTCTAGCATCAAGTGCGATCGCACCTAAGTCTCTTTTGTTTGTCTGAGCTTCGGCAAATGATCGCTGCATTGCTTCCTGCAACGACATTCCATCTGTGACACGCACCACTATTTTGGCTGCCAGGCATTCATCAATAATATCTTCACCAATACCTGTACAGCTAACACCCGCATACTGAGTTGCATAATTTCCCGCAGGCATAGCAGAATCACTGACACGACCAATCCGTTCAAAGCCTTTTCCGCCTGTAGATGTGCCAGCGACTAAGTTACCATATGTATCTAAAGCAACTACACCAATCGTGCCTCTGCGGGCTGTGGTACTTTCCGTCAGTTGGCTTTCAAATGATTCATTTTCAGCGAAATCAGATTCAGCAACAACA
>NZ_JAYGHN010000016.1:16858-110424 GCF_034931845.1 Calothrix sp. UHCC 0171 | reverse complement strand
ATTTGTAACTCCCGTGCCAATTCTGCTGCACCATAATCGGAAAGAACGCGATCGGGCGAAGATTGTAAATATTGGGCTAATTCAATGGGGTTTTTAACCCGTGAAATATTAATCACACCGCTAAAGCGTTGAGATTTACCATCCATCAAAGAAGCACTCATCCGGATTTGCCCGTCGGATTGTAGTACCGAACCTGTACCAGCATTAAAACGGGGATTGTCTTCTAACAATTGACAACCGAGTACAACCGCCTCTTTTGCGCTGCCACCCGATGTCAGCAAAACATAAACTTCCTCAATGACTTGATAGAGCGATCGCCTAACTACTTCAACTCCACCTTTACCTTTAAGTGAACTACCTGCTCCACCGTGAATAATTAATTTAGGTTGCACCTTATAACTCCGTTTTTATACTTAATTGTTGGTAATTGCTAATTGAATGACGCGGAAACGTAAACACTTAATTGTATGGGTTTCACCCCTTGTGTCAAGTAGTCTGGAGACACGTAGAAAGGTATAGGAAAAAATAATGTTTAAATATTTCTCAGTGTCTCCGCATTTTCTTGTCCCTTCACCTGCCACTCGTCATTCACTAATCATCTGTTGTAACCTGCGATCGTCGGCGACGGCATCGTTCGGAGCAATATTTTACCTCGTCCCAACACTTTTGCCATTTTTTTCGCCAGGTAAAAGGTAGTCCACATACAGGACAAATTTTGCTAGGCAAATCAGATTTTGAACGAGTGCGTCCCATATAACTCAATATTTGTAATTAACAATAGTGTAAACGCGGAAGCATTTATTTAAATTTTGTCAATATATCTAGAGCTAGATACGGAAAATTACTGATTCATGTAGTAGTTGGGTAATAAGACTTCAAAAGCTTTAACAAGCACCCAACTCGATGAGAAAATCGAATTTTGTCAAAATTATAACAATCTTATTAATGACATGTGGCGGAATTGGGCTAGTTGGAGGAGGCTTTGTTCTGAGTCAAGCATTGGACAAAAGCGAAGAAACCAAAATAGTTAAAGATAGTAATAAGTATGGTGATATTCGCTACAAACTTTGGTCAGAACGTAAACAAATAAGCCATTTTCCCGAAGCCATACCAGCTGATGCGACGAATATTCGTCTAGTTTATTTTCCCCCATCCACACAAGGCGGGAGTGCTTTTCAGGTAAAATTCAAGCAGCCCCAAAAGACAATCGCCAGCGCGATCGCCAAGTATCGGATTACAGCGAAGTACAAATACAAGGGTGGTGATACTAACGACCACAGTAATCAAGCAAATGGTGTACCCACAACATTCTTTTATACTAGCGAAGATACTGAAAATGCATCCTTTCCCCCAGATTACGATGTATTTGTATTAGGCGCAGAAGACAAAGGACAAAAAGAATTTAAGTGGAATCACGGTTATAGTTATGGAGTGGCAATTAGTCGTTTAGATTCGACAATTGTTTATTGGGCAGAAGCTTGGTAATTTGATTTAGATTTTGGATTGGCATGACTCTACGAGTTGCCGCTTGTGCGTCTATGGAGTTTAAATAATGCTCACTCCCATACTCTACATGGGAGTGAAATATCAGATGCTCTACCTCCTAATTATCTGAGAACTTAAACAAACTTTTGTGTAAATTCGCACATTAAGTCTACACGACCTTTACGTAGCATTGCTGGGTCAAGACGCTCAGTTGTATTACAAGTCATGAGGATAACTAGACGCTGTTGGATGTGAATACCACCTTCATCAATGACACTCTGATAAAGAGTTCCATCCAATAAACTCAGTATGTGTTCCGTCTTATTGTTATATTGTGCAACTTCAGAGGCACGATTTTGAGCCAGGTTGTCAGCCTCATTAATAATGATACAGATACGTTCTAAGTATATAGGTGGCACAAAATTTGCGATCGCATCATGGTCGAGAATAAAAATGACGTATCCTAAAGGCATTAAAATCTCTTTAGCAACAGCTTGTGTCCATACTGTTTTTCCAGTTCCCGGTTCTCCATGCACCAATACCGCTAGCTGATTTTGGTTGAGAACAGTTTGCTGTACCGCATCGGTAAAATCTTGGATGCTGTTGGGAAAACTGCGAATGGGAAATTGACTATGAACCTTACCAACGCGACTTTGATATCCACTTAGCATTACCGCCAAATCGTAAGTGGATTTGTTAATTAATGGCGCAAGATTTTTTGCCATCAAAGTATAATGTCGCCTACCTCGATCATAAGGGTCAATTTGCAACCAAACGTCATATTTTGACCAATAGGCAAACACTGTATTGAGAACATCAAGACGTTCCCAATTAATAAACTTTTCGACAGGGAAATAAAAATCCCGCTCTGAATAATATTGCGTAATTATATCAGGACGACCGAGTATTTCCAGACTTCGCAAAACAGTAATTTCTTGCAAACGATTAAGTACATAGTCAATGGGAATACTGTTGCGACTGACAAACTGTACAATCGGTGTTTCCGTACTCAAAATGTCTTTGTAGCGATGGTCAGGTGTGAGCGGTTCCGGAGTAATATAATTCCAATATTTCTCCAATTCTCCGCGAGTATAATCTGAAGCCACATTTAAGATATTTGCCCACCAAGCATACTGTTTGCGTCCCAAAGCATCCGCATAATAGCTCGCAAGGTTAACGCTTTTTTGCGTCAACTCATGGGTATCATTCTGAAACAGTTGCCAGAAATATCCTATATCAAAATCACGTCGAAAAGGTCGCCAACCACTAGAAAGTAAGTTATGACGGTTTCTATTTTCGGCAGAACCGTCATTGCCTCTAAAATAATCAAAATCCATATTTCAGACTTTATATCAGACTTAATATCGTGCTTTAATTTGACTGGTATTGGATGCGAGCATTTGTGTATAGCATCGGGTGAGGATACTCGCAAAATCACTGCTGGTTTCAGTAAGCGTACTATAAACTACTTACATCGAACTCGCCAGAGTATAAAAGCGTCTTTCACCTGCAATCCCTACCTTCCCTAGTTTTACCCACTTTTTTAAATTAAGCTTTATTGAGT
Organism: Calothrix sp. UHCC 0171; assembly: GCF_034931845.1. Taxonomy (NCBI): domain Bacteria; kingdom Bacillati; phylum Cyanobacteriota; class Cyanophyceae; order Nostocales; family Calotrichaceae; genus Calothrix; species Calothrix sp. UHCC 0171. Next base: position 107,375 of record NZ_JAYGHN010000016.1, on the reverse strand, counting down.
AAACATTAATTTTAATTAAGTTAAATTAAAAACCACTTCACAAATTGAATTCACAAGGAATGCGATCGCATTTATTAATCTAAAAACTAACCGTAAATTTACGTAAATTTCTTCGATTTGCAACTAAACAACACATTGAACAATCTTGGATATTTTTAATTTTTTAATTTTTACCTACCTTTGTAGTATATTGTAGTATGTAAATTTGATAATGTCAACTTTGCGGGAAAATCAAGTCTGATTTTATCTATCCTTTACTGATTATCCATTGTCCTTGTTTATGATTGATGTAAGCACAAACACCCGCTTAATCAAAGATAGCCTTTTGAGGAGATAGAACGGTGAATGATTTAGGCAAAAAACGATTAGATACAACTTTAGCGATCGCCACTTATGCTGTTGGTAGTGCCACAGCCGCCGCCGCACCAACTCCCGGAGGAGAAATCCCCAAGCAAATTTTGTTAACCGCTTCCGATGTTTTAATGTATACAAAAATTTGGCGTATTTATTTTGAAGAAGACTTATCGAATAAAAGCGTTGTCGAGATGCTGACAGAATTAGGTTTAGTTAGTGCAGTTGGAGCCGGAAGTGCTTATGTGATCAGCAAAGCCAGCGCAGCTATTTTAAAAGAAATTGCCAATTGGACAGGTCCTATCGGTTGGGGAATTATAGCTGCGATCGCAGGTTCTTTATCGGGCTTATTTGGCGCAGCTTGGGCATTGTATTGCGATAATTTATACAATCAAAAACATTCTCAACCGATTGAAAGTTAGAGAGAACATACTATTTAAATATTTTTGAATTACACCACGTATTAAAGAATGCGTGGTTTTTTTGATAGTGCGATATGCCTTTGGCATTAAGCTCCGCTTATCGCATGAGTTAAATAATTGGTTTGGGATGGAGTGCGATCGTAAAATGTTTCGCATCGCAACTTCACTATGGAAAATAGCGATAAATTTCTTTACGGTGTAGAACTCTTTGAAACATTAGTATCTCACCATCAAATATTATACCGATACGATAGTCACCTACTCGAATGCGATAAGCATTTTCGTATCCTTTTAATTTTGTCAAATTAGGAATTTCCTCAAAACTTGCTATGTTGGGTATCTCATCAAAGGTTAGTGCCTTGATAGATTCAAAGTATGGGGTACTTTTGAGTTTTTTTAAGTCTTTTAAAAAACTAAGTAGATACTGGATATTCACTCATTTTCTAATTCTGCTAGTGCTTCGTCTCGGTTCAGAGGTGTTTCGTGTTGAACTTCCTTCATTGCCAAGATTAATCCCTCGTCCTCAATAGCTTCTAGCAAACGTTGATAGTCATCAAAATCAATTACCACCTTCCGAATATTACCTTCGGTATCGGTGATGAGTTCTTGTGCAAATGGGTATTTATCAGCTTTCATTGAGATTTTAGCTATTGCGATCGCATTCTAAATTTAGCGTAAATGCTGAGAGTGCGATATGCCTTTGGCATTAAGCTCCGCTTATCGCGTTAGTTAAATAATCGGATTGGTGTGAAGTGCGATCGCGTTTTTCTCAAAATAAATTGACTAGAGGTGCATAAGTTTACAAATGCTCATCCACTTTCAGTTAAATTATTTTCAAAACAATTTAAAAAAAACGAGTGATATCTGTTATTTTCGATATTAACTACAATTAGATTGTTTCTACATCTTGTGATTGCTGTGTATAGTAATTCATCTATTGCAAAATTATCATCATTGTTGTCAAAATCGCTTTTACTGGTAATAATTAATACTAAAGTGTCTATCTCCCAACCTTTAAAACTATGAATAGTAGATAATTTTACAGTGCCAGCATTCATCCAAAAGTGTAGTTTTTTATTTTTTCTTATTTTTTCAATATCTGCTTGGCTATTTTTGTTTTCACTATTTAACTTTTCATATAATTCTTTACTTTCAAACATTGTTGTAGTCTTTTCATGCTGATTGTGTCTAATAAAATAATCAAACTCTCTTAAGATTGAAATATTAGATGACAAAATACATACGTCATTTGGATGTGTACCTAACCAGTCTAGATACGAATATATTTCTGTAAAAAATTCAGTATCTTGTTGTGTCTTTTGATAGTATAAATACTTGTAATTAGATTTTGATATTGAATTATTATTAAACATAGAAGTCTGATAATAAGTTGAATTAATATCTTCATCAATTACATACTTTCCTGCAAAAAAAATCTTTTGAAATTTTAATGTAATATCAGTTATTCTCGTACATAAACGAAATGTTTTGTTTAGTTTTTTTCCTTGGCTAGGAATACCTACTGCTTTAAAATCTTTATTTGCATCCAACTCTCTACTATAAATATTCTGTTTAGCATCACCAAAGACAACATATTCTCCACCTTCAGCCCAAAAATACTTCCTAATGATTTTTTGCCATTCTTCTTTGTAGTCTTGAAGCTCATCTATTAATATAACTTTATATTTGATTATTTCATCTTTATAATCATCAAAAATATTTTCATTAGAGTAATATTTAGATTCTAAATAATCTTCCCTTTTATCATTTGATAAGGCTTCAAAATTTGATGGTAAAACAATCTTTATGCCCAAATTATTAAATTGTGCATTCATAAAATCATGATAATTATTTATATAAAAATTATTCCAGGCACAATTTTCTCTAATCTGACTGATTTTATCATGTATGTAATTTTTGAGAGTTATATTATAAGTAAGAATTAAAATTTTATCATCGGTTCTCTTATACGCATTTACTGCTCTTTGTGCCAATATTTGTGTTTTCCCAGAACCTGCGACTCCTAAAACTTTTCTTCCTCTGATAGTAACTTCACTCTTTGCAAGTTCTTGCTGTTCTTTTGTTAGATCGAATATTTTCCCTTGATATAAAACATTAGAAGGTGGCTGTAAATATCGCTTAAAGCTTTCATATAGCTCATTATCAAACACATTTGATGGTTTAAAAAGTCCTTGTTCACTGAGTATAAATTTAACTTTTTCCGGCGTTAATGAATCTATACCAAATACTTTGACATATCTTTTATCGTTTTGAGATTCAAAAGAATTTTCTAAGAATTTATTGATTTGCCCTTGATTTACTTTATGTAAGTAAACCCCACAGGAAACAATTCCATAAAATTTATTATTATCTATCTTTTTTTCTAGTAAACCTTCTATATGCAAATTGTATAAATTATCCTTGTAAGTCTTTACTTGAGCGATGGGAGATTTAATAATTGCATTATTCTTTTTCAACCTCCACTGTTTTTGGTCATCTATATAGTAAGAAGATAAGTCCCAATCCTTTACTTCTAATATTAGAACACCATAGCCTTTTCGCATAATAATTAAATCTGGCTGGTCTCCATTTAAAAATGGCTGGTAATAGATTTCAAAATCATATTTTTCTTTTAAGATATTTTTTAATGACTTTAATAAATTAAACTCACCTAAAGTTGGCTGTACTTTTAACTTTAAAATATTTTCTTCAGAAGGGAATAGTTGAGCCATCTTATTCACTCTATATAAAAGTAAAGTATTTATTATATGTATTACAAAAATATCTAATATCAATAAATAGTGCCAACAGTATAAATACTGGCAAACCGATTAATATATAAGAAAAGTAATTAGCAATTTTATATTCACATCCCTTGATAAAAATTGTCCCTCTCCGCTTCGGAGAGGGACAGACTTTAACGTAAGTTAAAGTCAGGGAGAGGTCTTTTCACAAGCTTGACTAATCCACCTCAAAACCTCATCCAAATTATTCCTCACATCCTCATTCTTCACCCTCAATACACGCAAACCCCGTGAAGAGATAACCTTTTCTCGTTCCAAATCATATTCTATTTGCTGATCATGAATTTCCCCATCAACTTCTATCACCAACCCCACAGCATGACAGTAGAAATCGACAATAAACCCATCGATAATTTGCTGACGACGAAAGTGTAAACCATTGAGACGATTGCTGCGGAGGTATTGCCAGAGAATTTTCTCTTCAGGTGTCATATTGCGACGTAGTTCTTTCGCAATTTCATGTTTTATAGAGGTTATTTTTTGCCCAATTATGATATTTGATGAAGAGGATTGGTTGAATTTTGGATAATTCATAAACTTTTAATAAAAAGGAATTTTGTGATTACCCTCATTATATGCGTGACCTCTCCGTGACTTTGACGTATGTCAAAGTCTGTCCCTCCCCTGCAAGGGCAGGAGGGAAAATAAAGTAGTAAAATAGAAAAAATAACATCTTGCCCCCATTCCCTTGCAGGGAAGGGGGTAGGGGGGTTAGGTTCCTACCAAAATCTTGGCTTCTTCCTCCTTACTAATCACTCTACCTTCCTCCTCAAAACCTGATATTTGATTAAAGTTCAAATACCGATACAAATCATCTGCAAACGGCTGAATTTTCTCCCCAACAATATCAAGATATTCCTGCACAGTGGGAATCCTTCCGAGTAAAGCACATACTGCTGCTAACTCCGCCGAACCCAGGTAAACTTGAGCATCTTTACCCATGCGGTTATTGAAGTTTCTCGTAGAGGTTGAAAACACCGTTGTTCCATCTGCAACTCTGGCTTGATTCCCCATGCATAAGCTACATCCTGGCATTTCTGTCCGCGCATTTGCCGCTACAAAAATGTCGTAAATCCCTTCTTTTTTCAATTGGGTTTCATCCATACGAGTCGGTGGTGCAATCCACAATCTGGCATTGACTTTTCCCGCACCTTCTAATACTTTTGCTGTGGCTCGGTAATGTCCGATATTTGTCATGCAGGAACCAACAAATACTTCCTGTACGGGATCATTGGCAACTTCCGAGAGTAATTTGATATTATCGGGGTCGTTAGGTGCAGCAACAATTGGTTCTTTAATTTCGTTCAAGTCAATCTCAATTACTTCTGCATATTCTGCATCAGCATCAGCCTCCATTAATACTGGGTTTGCCAGCCATTCCTCCATTTTGGCAACGCGACGCATAATGGTGCGGGCATCCCCGTAACCTCGTGCCACCATATTTTTCAGCAGCGAAACATTGGAACGGATATATTCAGCAACAGTATCAATACTGAGTTTAATAGTACAACCAGCACACGATCGCTCGGCGGATGCATCGGTAAGTTCAAATGCTTGTTCGACTTTTAAATCTGGTAAACCTTCAATTTCCAGAATTTTGCCAGCAAAGATGTTTTTCTTATTCTTTTTCTCGACTGTTAATAAACCTTTTTGAATGGCGACGTAGGGAATTGCGTTGACGATATCTCGGAGGGTGACACCTGGTTGTAATTCGCCTTGGAAGCGCACCAACACCGATTCCGGCATATCTAAGGGCATTACCCCCAAAGCGGCGGCAAATGCAACTAAACCGGAACCTGCGGGGAAGGATATGCCCAAGGGGAAGCGGGTGTGGGAGTCACCACCTGTGCCGACAGTGTCGGGTAGGAGCATCCGGTTTAACCATGAGTGGATGATACCATCGCCGGGACGCAATGCCACGCCCCCCCGTTGGGCGATAAAGTCGGGAAGTTCGGCATGGGTTTTGATATCGACGGGTTTGGGATATGCTGCGGTGTGACAGAAACTCTGCATGACTAAATCTGCGGAGAAACCTAAACAAGCAAGTTCTTTGAGTTCGTCACGGGTCATGGGTCCTGTGGTATCTTGGGAACCAACGGTAGTCATGATCGGTTCGCAGGATGTACCGGGGCGTACTCCAGGTAAACCGCAGGCTTTCCCGACCATTTTTTGCGCGAGTGTGTAGCCTTTTCCGGTGTCTTGCGGTTGTTGGGGGCGGGTGAAAATATCGCTGGGTGATAAACCCAATGCTGCACGGGTTTTATCGGTGAGGGTACGTCCAATTAAGAGGGGGATGCGTCCACCGGCGCGAACTTCATCTAGGATGGTGTCGGGCTTGAGTTGGAAGGTAGAGATGATTTCGCCGGTTTCGTTAGTAATTTCACCTTTGTAAGGGTAAATAGTAATCACCATCCCTGTTTCCATCTTGGTGACATCGCATTCGATGGGTAATGCACCTGCGTCTTCGGCGGTATTGAAGAAAATGGGGGCGATGCTACCACCCAGTACGTAGCCACCTGCCCGTTTGTTGGGGACACAGGGAATATCGTTACCCATATGCCACAGGACTGAATTAATCGCGGATTTGCGGGAGGAACCAGTACCGACGACATCACCAACGTAAGCAACTGGATACCCTTTCTCTTTCAACTTCACAATCGTTTCTAAGCTTCCCGGTTGCCGACTTTCCAACATTGCCAGGGCGTGCATGGGAATATCGGGACGGGTGGTAGCGTGTTGGGCGGGGGATAAATCGTCGGTGTTGGTTTCTCCAGGGACTTTAAAAACTGTGACATTAATAAATGCTGGTAACTGGGGACGAGAGGTAAACCATTCTGCTTCTGCCCAGGAGTCAACTACACGCTTGGCAAAGGGGTTAGTTTGGGATAATTCCACTACATCGTGAAAGGCATCATACACTAACAAAATTTTGCTTAAAGCGGCTGCGGCATAGGCTGCGATTGGTTCTTTTCCTTGTCCACCCATGACTAAAGGTGTTGCTGATGATGTGGAAACGGATACGGTGGGAACTTGGAGTAAATCAATTAATGATTGGACATTGTAACCACCCATCATTGTCCCTAACAATTCCACAGCTTCAATCGGGGAAACCAGGGGACTACTAATTTCTTCTTTGGCAATACCTGTGAGGAAAGCAGCTTTGACATATGCGGCGGCATCAACACCAGGAGGAATTCTGTCTCTTAATAATTCCAGTAATACCTGTTCCTCACCTGCTGGTGGATTTTTCAGTAATTCACACAATTCTGATGTTTGCTTTGCATCTAGCGGCAATGGGGGGATTCCTAATGCGGCTCTCTCTTCAAGGTGTTTGCGGTATGATTCCAACATTCTGCGCTCCAAAATTCAATCCAAAAATTACTAGTGCTGGCAATTACTTCTGCATTTGTGAAGATATTCAATCTCACAGAGATTTAATCGATAAAATATAAATGCACTGTGTTTTTAGTTTAGGTGTTTGTTAGCCAAAGACTTCTCACGATCGCAATATTGCCAATTTTTAATTGCGATCGAACCGCTTTACCATAACTCCTAATTCCAGTTTAATATTTTGGTGGAATACCGTTTTTAAGTTAGAATATTGCTTCTGTTGGTAACAGCGTACTATTTTTTGATATGACTCAAACCTATACTGTTGAGATTAATCATCAAGGTCATAGCCTGACAATCCAAGTTCCCGAAAATGAGACTATTTTATCAGTAGCAGAAAAAGCAGGTTGGGAATTACCAGCTTCCTGTCACGCTGGTGTTTGTACTACCTGTGCAGCAAAAATTACCAATGGTGGTACAGTAGACCAAAGCGAAGGAATGGGTATTAGTCCCGATTTACAGGAAGATGGTTATGCTTTGCTTTGTGTTTCTTATCCGCGATCGGATTTGAAAATAGTCACTGACCAAGAAGAAGTGGTATATCAAAAACAATTTGGCAAGTAATTAATTGTTTTTATGCAGAGGTGTACGCGGACTTTTTGAAAGTTTCAATACTTAGTTAATCAACGAGGAATATCATTATGACTACGCATTTTATTTCGGCTGAAGTCGATTTAGAAGAAACTCCGACCGAGTTACAAAAGGCAATTGAGACTGAGTTAAAAAAGCAGGGTGAACCTTTACGTTGGGCTGTAACTGCTGTAGATGTTGATAAACAAAAAGCGACAGTTGAAGCAGTGATTACAAAATAATTGTCGTAGTTATAGACTAATTTTAGGTTGGGTGCAGGCGCGTGAGTAATTGAATTTATATTGAATTGATCAAGATAAAAATTATTACCTGTGCTGTCGCCCAACATGATTTTGCAAAACTGAAGTTATTGCCTAAATATTTTAAGTTCAGGCTACTCGTTTATAGAAAATTCAAATAGAAAACTCAAGATTAAAGTAGTATACAGCCTGTAATTGTGAATAAAAAATTCGCTGTTGCTGATTCCAAAATTCCTTCATTCTAACTATTTATATGCGTCCATACACTGCCATATTAATCATACCAACAGGCATAGGCGCAGCGATCGGAGGCTATGCAGGGGATGCATTACCTGTTGCCAAAGCAATGTCACAGGTTGTTGACAGGCTGATTACACACCCCAATGTGATGAATGGAGCCATGTTGTACTGGAATATACCCAATAGCTTGTATGTGGAAGGGTATGGACTGGATAAGTTTGCAGCAGGTGAATGGGGTTTACATCCAGTTCATCAAAATAAAATTGGTGTTATTTTAGACCAAGGAATTGAGCCAGAATTACGACTGCGACAGTTGCAGGCAATAGATGCAGTTAGGGCAACACTGGGACTAATGGTACAAGACTATGTAATTACAGATTCCCCATTGAATGTAGAATTACGGATAGCGGCATCGGGTACAAGTTGGGGAACGATTGGAAATCCAGATAGTTTACTCAGGGCAGCAGATACATTAATCAATCAAGCTGGGGCAAATGCCATCGCAGTTATTGCCAGATTTCCCGATGAGGTAGATGAAGAGACTGATAGAAATTATCGCATGGGATGTGGAGTAGATGCGATCGCTGGAGCCGAAGCGGTAATTAGCCATTTGATAGTACGGGAATTCCAGATACCCTGCGCCCATGCACCTGCTTTCTTGCCACCACCATTGGATTCTCATTTGTCTCCCCGCTCCGCAGCCGAAGAAATCGGCTATACTTTTATACCAAGTGTGCTTGTTGGCTTACACCGTGCCCCACAATTGATTGTTTCCGGTGGAGATATCTACCCCACACTAAATGATATTTGGGCTAATCAAGTTGATGCGGTGATTGTGCCTGCCAGTGCATGTGGTAGTAGCGCCGTATTGAGTTTGAGTCAGCAGCAATGTTTGGTTGTGGCGATAGAAGAAAATCAAACCCAGCTACAAGTTCCACCCCAGCCATTAGGAGTAAAATCATTACAGGTTAATTCTTATCTTGAAGCAATTGGTGTAATAGCAGCACATAAAGCAGGTATTAACCCATCTGCAATGCGTTCTTTCAATACATCTCTAAATTTATTAAGTTATTAGTTATTAGTGATTAATCAACACCAAAGAAAACAAAATCATCCTTAACTATTATCAATTATCAAGTAATTTCTAACCCCTAATATTATAATTACCGTGGCGCAACAGCAAAACCAAGAACCAGAAATTCCCTATTTAACTCGCACCCAAGTGCTTATCGCAATGGGAGTGACAGCCATTATTTTGTGGGTAGTTGCTAAAATATGCCTACAATTTGCCAATGTTCCACTGATGAATTGGCATTGGGATGAAAAGCAATTTTTGTTCGGCATTATTTTAGGTTTGTTGATTACGGCTGTAAGCAGTGTCGTATATCGTTATAATTCCGCTTATCGCCGTAGTGCAGATTATTACTTAGACATTGTTTTAAAACCCTTAGCTTTACCAGATTTAATTTGGTTGGGATTACTACCGGGATTGAGTGAAGAGTTATTATTTCGTGGTGTCTTATTACCTGCTTTGGGTAATAATATATTTGCACTAATTATATCTAGTATTTTCTTTGGGATTTTACACCTTAGTGGCTCACAACAATGGCCCTATGTTTTTTGGGCGACTATTGTGGGATTATTACTTGGTGCTAGTGCCCTCCTTAGCGGTAATTTATTAGTGCCTATTGTTGCTCATATTTTGACTAATTTGATTTCCAGTTATTTGTGGAAAATGAAACAGTTTTAGCTGATTGTTGGAATTCAAGAAAGTGCCCAACTAAAGATGGAAATTTGCTTCCTAAAATTCGCCCAACTCACATTAATTAAATATGGTGGAGACGCGATGTCTGAATCGCGTCTCTAAATCAGGTTTACTGCAACTTCACAACTTGACGCAACAACATTACCCGACGGGCATCAACTAACTGAGCAAAAAAGCCACGTTCGCTTAAGGATTGTAATGTGGTTTGGGCTTCTCTAGAATTAGTTGTAAACACAGCGAGTAAATAGGGACGTTGTGCATAGGAAACAAAGCCAATATCACCACCAACAACCTGCTGCACCTGTTTGGCGACATCGGGATTATTGAAGTAATCGACTAATACTGCATAACCTTGACCAAGTGCTTGGGGTTTATAGTTAGCAGGTTGAGCGGCAGGTGTATCTTGTGGTTTAGTAGTAATAATTGCAGATAGACCCGCCGAATCGCGGACAAATCTCGCCCAGCGATTGGCATCATCTAATTTTGTGAAACCACCAATGCGTGTGACGGTATCGTTGAGGTATCTACAAACATTGGTATTGGTTTCGGGGGGCAAAACCCGACGTAATTGATTTTGATTATCGGTACTGGGACTAATAACCAACAAAAGATATTCACCAGCGTTGGGAGGTCGGCAGGTGGGAATATTCTGTTGAGCAATAGCAGAATTCATGCCACCCAACAGAGATGCGATCGCGATCGCAATTGCACTAGATACAGTCTGAAGTCTCTCCACAACAGTTGAATACATAAATTGCTTCTCTTACAAGATTCCCGGAAATAGATTTTGTTCCCAAAATTGAGGAGCGAACTGAGGAGGGAGTGGGAGGCGCGGAAACGCTCCCTTTTCGTTCCCGCATTCTCCACATCCTTCTTTTCTTAAGCTGTCACCAAGGATGCTAAAGGCTCTGGGATTGACTCGCTAGGTGCTTCAAATTGACCTGTGATGACATATTCCAAACGTAGTTTTAACCAGGTAATAAACTGCTGATTGGTAGAGATAACTGCTACACAGGGCTGAGGGCATTTACCCTTAACTGTTAGCATTTGGGGTGCTTCTAGGAACGCAGGTTGCTTAACCAACCAAAAATCAATTTCTCTTTCTTGTTCGTGGTAGTAGCGAGTTCGTTCTTTGAGAACCTCCGCAAACGGTTCTTCTTCAAGCAAAAATCGCTGACTTGCTAAAACGTAATAGTATGTTGTCATTGTCCTTCCCTATAGCTCTATATGAATCCTCTATTGAATAATTTAAGGGTACAGTGACACCCACTGTACCCCTACTTATCAAGTCTTTTTGAATCTTTTAAACAGCGAACCCAATGGATTAAATGGACAACCACTAGGTTTAGTAGTATCATCAGTTACTTTACCGCCAGCAGTTAACCTTGTCAAAAACAAGGAATTATCGAAATAGTGTTCCATTGAGATAATCTTTAAATCATCAGTGACTCGCGCCACACTCATACCGACAATTTCCACTGTTTCCCCTGTGGGGGCAAAATCTTTGTATTGTCCTTGGAAGTGTCCCCAGTGTCTCCATTTAAAAGTGACATTTGGTGGTCCTGAATATACTTCCAGCAACTCCCAAGGGAAACCTTGAGGGAAACAGGTATGGAATGTTTTGTGGGATGATTCAAAGCTTTCTTCGGAGGATTTGTAATGCTCCGAATTCGCCATAAACACATTATAAGTACCCTTTGCCCCCAATTCCGTGGCATCAAATTCGCGATCGCCATTGGTACTGATGCGAAATTTGTCTTGTACTATTGATAACCACTGTTGGGGATTTGTCTTGAAAGATACCTCCATTTCAAAGGTTCTGACTAGATTTTGAACTATAGCTTCTAAAGAACCTTCGAGGTGATTACATACGCTTTCTTTGGCTAAATTTTCATTAGAACGGGAATAATCGGGTGGGGCACCTGTACGCCAATCAATATTAGCCGTTTTGCTATATTCGATGACTGTATCCCGGTGCTGTACCCAAAGCGGGAGATTATTACTTTCTGTTGTACTCATAGAAGCTCTTGCTATTGTGTCGGTTCTTGAGATTCCGCAGTAAAACCCCTCTAAATTAATTTGCCATCCCTATTTGCCAACCCTAATATTAAAATTCACCGCGCATTGCCATTTTCATTTCGCGCACGGCTCTTTCTATTCCCACTAAAGCCGCTCGACTGATAATGGTATGACCGATGTTCAGTTCCTCCATTCCTGGCAAATTAGCAATGGGGTAGACGTTCCAATAGGTTAGTCCATGTCCGGCATTCACCCGCAACCCTGCTTGAATCGCTTGCTCGCATCCCCTGGCTAAAAAGTCTAGTTCTTGCTGGCGTTTGACCTCATCTTTGGCTTCTGCATATCTACCTGTGTGCAATTCAATAAATTTTGCTTGCACCTTGACAGAGGCTTCGATTTGTGCAGGTTCCGCATCAATAAATAGACTAACTGGAATTTCAGCCGATTGGAGTTTATGGACAACCTCTTCGATTCTACCAATTTGCCCAACAATATCTAAGCCGCCCTCAGTGGTAACTTCTTCACGTTTTTCGGGGACTAATGTTACATAATCAGGTTTAATATCAAGTGCGATCGCTACCATTTCGTCGGTGGCTGCCATTTCCAGATTGAGATGGGTACGTACTGTTTGCCGCAGTAAGCGTACATCCCGGTCTTGGATATGTCGTCTATCTTCCCGCAAATGTGCTGTAATTCCGTCAGCACCAGCTAATTCTGCCAATACTGCGGCTGCGACTGGGTCGGGTTCTACCGTGCGTCGTGCTTGCCGGATAGTAGCAATGTGGTCGATGTTTACCCCAAGTGTCAGAGTCACCCTAGTTTTTCCTTGTCCGCAATCTACAGGATATGTATTTTAGCGGAAAATACGGGATGGGAGGCGATTTTTTTAGAAAAACCCTCAGAAAGAGAATCCCTAAGAATTAGTAGGAAAATTAAGATTATTTATAGGCTGAATGTTTAGTATAAATAAATCGACTCTCCAACTATTCTCAAATCAAATTTAAAATGCATCGTCCCATCTACCTAGACAACCATGCAACTACACCTGTAGATCAACGGGTTGTTGATGCCATGCTTCCCTACTTTACTGAATACTTTGGGAATCCATCAAGTATTAATCATCAATATGGTTGGGAGGCAGAAGCTGCTGTCAAGAAGGCACGAGAAATCCTCGCCAATGCAATTAATGCTGCACCGGAAGAAATTATCTTTACTAGTGGGGCGACGGAAGCCAATAACTTAGCTATTAAGGGAATTGCGGAAGCTTATTTTGAAAAAGGTCAACATATTATTACTCTGGCTACAGAACATAATGCGGTGATTGACCCTTGTAAATATTTGGAAAGTTTAGGTTTTGAAATTACAATTTTACCAGTTCAGAAAGATGGATTAATTGATTTAAACTTATTGGAAAAATCACTGCGTTCGGATACAGTTTTAGTATCGATAATGGCGGCAAATAATGAAATTGGTGTATTACAGCCACTAAGGGAAATTGGAAAAATCTGCCATGAAAAAGAGATAATTTTCCACACTGATGCTGCACAAGCTATTGGAAAGATTCCCCTGGATGTGCAAACAATGCAAATTGACTTAATGTCCTTAACTGGGCACAAAATCTATGCTCCCAAAGGAATTGGTGCTTTGTATGTTCGCAGACGCAATCCCAGAGTCAAATTAGCAGCACAGCAACATGGGGGGGGACACGAACGGGGAATGCGCTCAGGAACTTTGTGTACACCACAAATAGTTGGATTTGCGAAAGCCGTAGAAATTGCTTTATTAGCACAAAAGCAAGAAAGCGATCGCATAATTAAACTCAGAGATAAATTGTGGCAATTGCTGTCAGCAGTTGAAGGTATTCGTCTCAATGGACACCCAACCCAAAGACTCGCAGGGAATTTGAATATTAGTGTGGAAGATGTGGATGGTGCTGCTTTACTACTGGGTTTACAGTCGGTAATGGCTGTTTCTTCCGGTTCTGCTTGTTCTTCTACTAATATTGCGCCTTCCCATGTGCTAATGGCTTTGGGACATTCCGAAAAGTTAGCCTATGCGTCGATACGGTTTGGAATTGGACGATTTAATACGGAAGCAGAAATTGATATAGTCGCAGCCCAGGTAATTTCTACCATACAGAGCTTGCGACGATTATGCTAATTCTTCTGCAAATTAATAAGGATTCGCATCAATCTTTCCCCTATCTACACTGCGTAAATAATATCCTTGTTTGGGATAATTCCCCAGACTAAATGTCTCGCCACTATTCACCTTCCAAATTTTAAAATCTGCATAACTTAAAGGTTTACCCTTTGCACAGACTTTGGGTAAATGATCCGCTAAAACAAAATAAGCCGCACCTTCACCCATAACTTTTGCCGTCCCATCGCGATCGACAACTACAGATGTTGCTTCACTTACCCCAATCCCCATCGCAGTTTTGGCTTTCCCATCTTGAACTTGTCTGGCGGTAAATGCCATTAATCTACCCATGCGATCGCGTTTATCAAAGTGGGTGTCAATAACAGTATATTTTAGGTGAGTCCAATCTAAAAAGTTGTAGGTAAAATCAATATTACCATAGGGGTCATTGAGTGCATTAGGAGATTCAATACTACTAGCGCAAGCATTGTAAACAAAATTACTTTGAATCATTGCCCCTGCACTGGTTCCACCTACCGCACCACCACGATTGGAAACTGATTCTATAGCCTTTTCCAGCTTGGTATTATGAAAGTTACTCACGTACTTACACTGGTCGCCACCAGCAAAAAAAATCACTTCAGCGTTTTTGACTGTTTCTACAACATCGGCTGCATTTGCTTCCATTTTACTGGTAATTACCAGAGTTTCTACTGAATCAACTCCATCCATTGCATAAATGGGTTGATTGTAAGCATCACTACCAGCAGCACGAATGATAACAACATCAACTTTACTAGAACATTTTTGGCATCCCCGGACACTATTAATCATCCATTGAATGGCGCTATCTACATCTGTTCCTCCACCTCCAAGATTGTAAACAGCACCTGCTAGGGGAGGATTAACATTTGCGGGATTACCCTTGATGTAGCGTTGAACTTTTGCGGTGGCAGGAAATGAGAGCAAACAGGCAGTAATGAAGAGAATTGCGGCAACTTTGAAGTTTTTGGTGAAGTTTTTGGTGAAGTTTTTTGCTGGGTGTTTTTGATTGAGATTGAGCAAACGACTTCTAGAAAGTATCGCAATTTTCGCCATATATTTTGTGTAATCTACCTGTAAAGAAAACAAACATATCTACTATAATTTCCAATCCAGGTAATTACCAATCAACTTGATGTCTTTCTTCTATTACCCTAATGTAAGTTTCTTCGGTTTGTTTGGCAATTTTGCTCCAATTAAAACGACGTTCTAAATCCAGATAAGCATTATTAATTAACCATTGGCTGTATTCTGGATGTTTTAATACTTCTAAAATACCCCAAGCTAGGGAATCTGAATTATTTGTATAGGTGACAATTCCAGTTTTACCATGTTGGACAACTTCTGGAAATCCACCTGTATCAGATACAACCACGGGAACACGAGAAGCAAAACTCTCTAATGCAACTATACCAAAGGGTTCGTAGAGACTAGGGAAAACAGCACAGTCAGCTATTGTTTGAAATTTATCTAAGTATTCATCAGAAATAAACCCAGTGAAATAACACTTATGCCAAATACCTGCATCCCAAGCTTGTTTTTTCAACTGTTCGGTATGACCACCACCAATAATCACAAATTTGACATTTCCGCCCATTTCCCAAAGCACTTTTGCAGCTGCATTTAAGAGTACGGAAACACCTTTTTCATAGGTCATACGCCCAACATAATAAACTATTTTTTCGCTATCTTCGGCAAAAAAACGGCGAAAATCTTGGGCATGAAAATTTTGATGGTGAAGTTTCTTTTCGGCACGGATACCATTATAAATTACGTCAATTTTGTCCCAAGGACTGTGTAATGCCCGCTCGACTTCGTGACGCATATAATTAGTACAAACAATTATTCGCCATGCATTAAAAGCTAAAAGCTCTTCCTTGCCGTTAATGTAATATTGAATATCGTTGTGAATCCCATTATGTCTACCATATTCGGTAGCATGGATAGTCGCAATCAGAGGTACTTTAAAGGTATGCTTAAGGGCGATCGCCGCATCTCCAACTAACCAATCATGGGCATGAATTAAATCAAAATCGCCTTCCTCCGCCATGACTTTACCACCCTGTTGCCCCATACTCTGATTCAGATTCACAACCCAGTGGAAAAAGTCATTTCCCGGTTTGACGGGAACCCGATGCACTTGAATCCCCTCAACTATTTCGTACATCGGCGCATTGCCAAACTCCGGAGTAATCAAATGGATTTCATGTCCCAACTTGACTAGCTCCGGGTACAATTCGCTCACATGACGCGCAATCCCCCCAATAATACGTGGGGGAAATTCCCAACTCAACACTAATATCTTCATTGACTTTTACCCCAACCCATCACAAGTCCTACCATAGAAATTGCTCGGAAAATACGAGTTTGGCAACCTTGAAAATCAGGTTAATCAAGATTTGTTACATTTTCTTAATATTTGCCAAACTGGTAAAAGGGTACGGGACATTGAGTATTACCCTTTGCCATTTCCTCCCTTATCCTGTCCCTAAAATCGGCTGTAGCTGCTGTTGGTAACGATTCCAAGCAGCGATCGCTTGAGGATTAGAATTAGCGGTTTTTTTCAGGAGAATCGTACCATCTGCAAAGTCAATTATTCCATATTCGCCGTTGCTAGTTAACTGATTCCCTTGCTTGACTAAATCACGTAAGTAACTTCTATCTGCTTTAAAGGCAGCTTGATATTGTTGTAATTGCCAGATATCTGCTAGTACATAATCGACTTTGATGATTTGTCTGGCATCATTCTTTAATTCCAACTGCGGTAAACGTAAAATTTCCCGCCGACTAGAAAGATGAGGCACTATATATGTAGTTGTGGAAACGCTAGCATCTGGGGGAATTTGCGCCAGTAAAGGACGAATTTGAGCTACATGTTGCCATTGTTGCGGCAATGATACATACACCCACGGTTTTACCGAGTCGGGAATGAGGAAATAAAATGTTCGGTTGGGGTTAGATGTGAAGCTCAACAGCAAAGATACACAAATACAACCGATCCAAAAACGACGAAATCTCGGCTTCAAAGACTGGGGATGTTGCGACCACCATAATATCGCACCGTAAAATAAACCCGGCACAACGGTTAAAGCGTAGCGAATCGTAATTGCCAGTACAGATTCACCCTGACCTAAGAATAACTTCAGCAAAGGAAAACCCGCGATCGCCCAAGATGCTGGCGCAAGTGCCGGGATAAAAGCGAGGGGCAACCATTGACCAATTAAGTAGCGGATTGTACGGTCAAAAGGTGTGACTAATTCTACTAATAACCGCCAGGGATTACTAACCATGCCCCAAATAATTTCCAAAGTTGAAGCTTCATTCCCATCTGCATATTGTCCAAAGCGCTCCAACATAAACCGCTTGGAAATATCATCTGAAAAGATCGGCATAATTAAGTTTGTCAGTGCGAGCATGTAGCCAAAACTGAGGATACAAGTGGCAAATCCGGCACGGGGAAAGCGTTGGCTAGCAACCATGTAAAACCCCACACCAAACAACCCAATACCTGCATCTTCCCGGACTGCCAAAATAAATATTGCCATTAACCAAAACAGCCACCACGTACGCTTTTCCATTGCCAGCAGCAACGTAAACACAAATAATGGTATTTGGCTAATATCGTGGAAGTTACTAAGGGTAGGTCCAATCACCGCATTAGCAGCATAAAAGCTGGCGGTAATCATCACAGCTAATGGACGTTCTAAATAATGTCTTGCCAGTAAATACAAAACTAATCCCGCCGCCGTAATCAGTGTCACTTGTAATACTGTCAGGGTTGCTGGCGAGGGAAATAAAGCGTAAATCGGCAACCAAAGTAACAATGCAGGTGTAAAATGTTGCCCTAGTCGATGATAGAAAACGGTGGGAGTTTCGCCAGCGTGAACAACATTTGTCGAGAGACTAGAAGATAAAGAACTTTGAAAAAAACGACCGTGTAAATTATTCCAGAAAACTTGGTTAAATATACCTTGGTCAAAGGAGGCGTAAAAGCTGAAATAACGGTGTAGCGTCAAGATAAGACATACAGTAAAAAAGACTCCTGCAATCAATAAAACTGCACTGTCAGGAGAAAATCCCTGTTTCTCTTTGGCAATTACAGAGGGCTGATCTTTAATTTTTGACCACATCACTCACTCACCCAGAATTTAAGCTGAGGGGAAAGAATAATTGTAGAACGTTAATCTACTTTGCGGATACCCGATCGCAGAAACGATCGCAATTTCCTCAAATAGCAATGTATAAGATGAGTTTTTAGTTATGGTAAGTATGGTGACAAACTCGACTGTTCCCAATCGCTATGCGCTGTACTTTTTTCTGTATCCCCGTCCCCTTTTGCGTTAAAAATATATAGTCCCCAGATACCCAGCAAAAATGGCGACTAAATTAGCTGACGCACAAAACCTACTTTCTGAACTCATTTCCCGCTATGCTTCCCGCGTCGATTATTTAATGATTCGCCTCGAAGAAGCAGAAGGAACCGATATATTATTACGTGGAGACAAAGTAGAAACCCTCAGTGAAGGGATTTCTATTGGTGGACAAATTCGTGCCTGTTACAAAGGTGGCTGGGGACTAAGTAGTTTCAACCAACTGACGACCATTACAGACCGAATTGAAGAAGCGATCGCCGCAGCTCGGATGGTAGGGGAGGAGGAAACCATACTCGCACCGATTCACCCAGTCCAAGCCATCTGTAAATTACCGTTAACGGGAACTGATCCCCGAAAAATTCCTCTGGTACAAAAGAAGCAATTATGCGACTTTTATACAGAACTGCTGAAAAGTGTCGATGGATGCATTACCACGACTTCTGTACGCTATGCCGATAGTGCCCAAAAAGTAATTATCGCCACCAGTGAAGGTACTTTAATCGAACAATCCTGGGTAGATATGGAAATGCGTTTTGCCGCAACTGCAAGAAATGGCGAAACGGTGCAAACTGGTAGGGAAACCACAGGTTCACGCAAAGCTTTTGAAGATTTAATCGGGTTGGAGGAGCAAGTCAAAGGTGCTGCCACCCGCGCTATTTCCGCCTTGTCTTTGCCATCCGTCAAGGGTAATACCTATACTGTTGTGATTGACCCGATTTTGACAGGTTTGTTCGTCCATGAGGCATTTGGGCACCTCTCAGAAGCAGATATGGCATACGAGAACCCTGATATTCTCGAAGTTATGACTTTGGGGAGACGTTTTGGTTGCGATGAATTACAAATTTTTGACGGTGCTGCACCCCCAGGACATCGTGGTAGTTATTTTTACGATGATGAAGGAACACCAGCGACAACTACGCAATTAATTCAAGATGGCATTTTGGTGGGAAGACTTCACTCACGGGAAACTGCGGGAAAGTTAGAGGAAGCACCTACTGGGAATGCGAGATGTTTAAATTATCACTATGCCCCGATTGTGAGAATGACAAATACCTGGATTGAACGCGGGAACACGAGCGTTGAGGATTTGTTTAGCGAAATTAAAGAGGGAGTATATGCTCGGAATTGGTTGGGGGGAATGACGAATGGGGAAATGTTTACCTTCAGCGCTGGAGAAGCATGGATGATTCGCAATGGGAAGATATGCGAACCTGTGAAGGATGTAACCTTATCGGGGAATGTGTTTCAGACTTTGGCAGATATTGAAGGTATTGGTAATGATTTTTATTGGGATGAGTCGGGGGGATGTGGCAAAGGCGGACAAAATGGTTTACCTGTAGGTTGTGGGGGACCTAGTTTAAGGATTCGCGATGTTGTTGTTGGGGGAGAAGTGGGGTAGTTAGTTTTATCTGGCTTTTGGATTCCGACTGCTAAGTTCTGATCATTTATGGAAAAAGACTTTTATTTACAATACGCAACTGTCGAAGATAAACATTGGTGGTTTGTTGCTCGTCGTCAGATACTTGACAGAGTAATTCACAAAATCAATCTACCGATAGATGCGAAAATTCTCGAAGCGGGATGTGGCACAGGTGGCAACTTACGAATGCTGGCACGCCATGGTGAAGTTTCCGCGATGGAATTGGATGCAACCGCTTGCGAATTTGCCAATCAGCGTCAAGTTACTGCTGTAAGGTTGGGAAGTTTGCCGGATCAAATCCCGTTTGCGGGTGAGTATGATTTAATTGTGGCGTTTGATGTGATTGAACATTTAGATAATGATTTAGCTGCACTTTCGGCATTGCGATCGCATTTGAAGCCTGGTGGTTGGATAATATTAACTGTGCCAGCATATCAATTTTTGTGGAGTCATCACGACGATATCAACCATCACAAGCGTCGCTATCGGTTACGGGGTTTGCAAAAAGTTGTCCGTCAAGCAGATTTTACTATTCGTTACGGCAGTTACTTTAATACTTTTTTGTTTCCGCTTGTTGCTGGAGTGCGTTTGTTACAGAAATTCCTCAAACTAGAACAGAAATCTCAAATTAGCAATGACTTAAGTGTGCCATCACCCCTAATTAATCAGTTTCTGACTTTCCTATTTGCTAGCGAACGTCATTTTATGGATAAATTGAGTTTGCCATTTGGAGTATCAGCATTGGTTGTCGCCCAGAAAATATGAATAAGTGGGAACAGAGGAAGTCCCGATGAAAAAATTTCATCGCCAAGCATGAAAGGCGGACACGGAGAGACGGGGACGCGGGGACGCGGGGAATAAAAAATGACTAATGACTCTTTCAAGCGAGGGAAGCTAGAAAGATAAAAAGTGGAACAAGGAAGGGAATAAGAATGAAATATTTGGTATAATCCCCAAAATTTCCTGTCAATCCCACAAGCCAATGTGTATTACCAATTTTTAGATACATCGGAACTGGCAGCCAAAATAGCTGGTTCACTCCCGCCAAGTCAAAATCATTAAGTTAAAATCATTATTTCTATTCGACCCTATCCTCTTAAACTTTACCCATTTTTCCATTCCCCAAATTATCGTGATTCAACCAATCTACTCCATCGTTATCCCTATATATAACGAAGAAGCAAACATCCACGAGATGTATCGTCGTTTGACTGGTGTTATGGAACATTTAGATGGCGAGTCGGAATTAATCCTAGTTGATGACGGTAGCAAAGATAATTCCTTAAACTTGATGCGTGAACTTCACCGTCTCGATAGTCGAGTCAATTACCTAAGCTTTGCGCGTAATTTCGGTCATCAAGTTGCTGTCACCGCAGGTTTAAACTTTATTCGTGGTAAAGTTGCGATCGTTATGGATGCTGACTTGCAAGACCCACCTGAACTTGTGATATCTATGATTGAAAAATGGCAGCAGGGCTATCAAGTCGTCTATGCACAACGGATATCGCGCAAAAGAGAAAATTGGTTTAAACGTTTGATGGCATATGGTTTCTACCGGGTTTTAAGGCAGCTTGCAGATGTTGATATTCCCTCGGATACAGGAGATTTCTGCTTGATGGACAGACAGGTAGTTGATGTTCTCAATGCCATGCCTGAACGTAACCGTTACATTCGTGGTTTGCGTGCTTGGGTGGGTTTCCGACAAACCGCAGTTAAATTTGAACGCGACCCTCGCTTTGCTGGTGAAGTAAAATATACATTTGGTAAATCTTGGGCACTTGCAGTTAATGGTATAGTCTCGCTTTCTAAAGTTCCTCTACGTATTGCTACGTATTTAGGTATGTTGTCAGCATTTGTTGCAATACTGATGATATTACTGGTGCTTTACTGGCGTTTATTTGACCGTACAACACCATTAATTGGTTTTACATTAATTACGATTGCTCTATTTTTCTTAGGTTCAGTGCAGTTATTTTGTATTGGTATTTTGGGCGAATATATTGGACGCATTTATGAAGAAGTCAAAGGTCGTCCCATATATACTGTAAAAGAAGCTGCTGGCGTAATATCACAATCTCATCTTTCTGTTTATAAGTCATCAAATTGAAGAATGTAGAATAATCACAATTAGAGTGTAAAATCAATAATTTGGATACATTATCTGGAAAATTATTGAAAATAAATTGATTGTTTTGACTGCTGTTTTTTGAATACTGAATCATCTCCAATAGTATTTAGGGAAAACTTCGTGAATCCACAAGAATGTGCTGTATTGTTAGTATCAGTTATCGCCAGCGTCATGGGACAACTATTTTTGAAAATGGGTGCTGCAAAACTAGGTAAATTGGACTTTGCCCATCCATTTAATCAAATTACTGGTATTATCACTACACCCGAATTATTAATTGGATTAGGTTGTTATGGTTTAGGCGCGATCGCTTACATTTTACTATTAACACGTGTGAATCTCAGTGTTGCTGGACCATCTGCTTCACTTGTATATGTTTTTTCTGTTTTAATTGGTTTTTTAATCTTTAAAGAATCAATTCCTCTCATGCGCTTCATGGGATTGAGT
Organism: Calothrix sp. UHCC 0171; assembly: GCF_034931845.1. Taxonomy (NCBI): domain Bacteria; kingdom Bacillati; phylum Cyanobacteriota; class Cyanophyceae; order Nostocales; family Calotrichaceae; genus Calothrix; species Calothrix sp. UHCC 0171. The sequence continues at coordinate 85,002 of NZ_JAYGHN010000016.1, read as the reverse complement.
TTTATTGTTGCTGGAGTAATTTTAGTAGTTTGGAATAAATGAAATTAGGAAAGAGGATAATTAAGCCTTAAATAACTAAATAAACTAAATAACTAGCAACTAATCAAACTGTGATCAACATTAATACATATCTCACTAAAATTAATTATCAATTCAATTATCAAAAACTTTGGTTTCCAGCATTAATGTGGCTTATTAGCCGCTTCATCATTTTTTTTGTCATGTTTGTGGTAATGCCGATCGCCTCCCAAACATCACATATTACTATTAATCAATATGGTTGGTGGGATGTATTATTCGCTTGGGATAGTGCTTGGTATTACCAAATCGCAACGACGGGCTATAACTACGGTCTTGATTTTACCAAAACTCAATATTCGGTTGCCTTTTTCCCACTCTATCCCTTATTAATTTGGATATTAACACAGATAAAAATACCTGTAGTTATTGCCGGATTACTAATCAATAATTTAGCTTTTTTTGCCGCATTAATTGTTCTATATTCCTGGCTAGAAGAACGTTACGAGCAAAATACAGCCCGTTGGGCAACGGCAACTATGGCATGGTGTCCTTATTCGATATATGGCACAGTCATGTATACCGAAGGACTATTTTTGTTATTTAGCATCTCAGCTTTACGAGCTTTCGACAAAAAGAAATATGTTTGGGCTGGATTCTGGGGTGTATTATCAAGCGCAACCCGCATCACCGGAATAACCCTGCTTCCAGCTTTTTTCCTCACCGCTTGGAAACAAAAACGCCCCATCACAGCTTATATTGCTAGTCTCAGCGTTGCTGGTGGTGTATTAATATACAGTTTATATTGTTGGATTAAATTCGGCGATGCATTGGCTTTTCTCAATGCTCAAAAGGCTTGGCGTACCTCTACAGGTTTTGCTTGGCAGGGTTGGTGGCATATGCTCATGCAGGTTGTCATTGGTGGGAAAAATGCAGCAGTAGCTGATATTAAAGACCCTTGGTATCTCCTCCAGTTTGCGATTATCATCATCACTAGTTGTTTACTATTGCGCTTTCGTCGAAAAATTGGCGATACCAAGGTGCGCTACAGTTTCTTTCTACTGTGGTTGGTGCTGTGGCTAATGGCTGGCGAATCCTTAATTAAAATTGTCTTGATTTTTGGTGGTTTGTACCTACTGTGGTACTATCGCCCGTCAATACCTCTAGTCAGTGCTATCTATGGCTTTTGCTCCTATGGAATTGCCCTGAACACCGGATTGACCGCTTCTGTGGAAAGATATGTATATGCGATCGCACCTCTATTTATTGTATCTGGTCTTTTATTTAGTAAATATCCTCGTTGGGGCTACGCCGTCATGGCTTTTGGTGGTTTAATTCTGGCTCTATTCTGCGTACGCTTTGCTCAGAATTTTTGGCTCGCTTAGTACAACAGTCTTGATTTTATTAAATATTTGTCATTTTACTATTGCTTCCGAAAACAAATGCCTTATATTAATCTTTAAAAGTACAAGTGCTTTAATTGCTCCCTGGGTTGCATTATTCTCATCTCATCGATTTCTAAATTCTACCTTCTGCACAAATTTAACCAGGATAACAACACAATATCAAACTTTAGTAGTTATATTGACTACATTATTATTTGTATTATTTTACACACTCTTAGTCTTACGTAATAACAATGAATGTATTCAATATTGCTCTGTACTGAATTATAGAGCGGTTGAATATTACTAAAATGAGATTTTGTTTGGATAATATCTCGGAGATGAGTCACCGTCTCAATCTAAAAAAACAGTGATATTACGGTAAGTATTAATCTTGACATGTAATATCAATGAGATGAGAGTAATTGATTATTAATTAACTAGTTGTTTGCTGCTGTGTTGGCACATAGCCAATCAACGTTTTGAATTGATGGTAATATACTCAGAAATCAGACGGTTGAATGCTCCTCAGTAGTTATTGTGTATTATTTAATTTAAGGAGGTGTTCCGTACAGGGTCTTTGTTCTCAGCAGCAAACTGGAGATGAAGAATTCAGATGAGAAACTGTATCTAAATAATATCATCTCAATATAGCCTAGTGGATGATGGAAAGATAGATGTAAACTATGTGACATGTAAAAACTTAATGTTTTTTTTCCAGGAAGTCATAAAATCAGGCAGTAAAATATACAGTGTTGCAAATATAACTTAGACTGACGATTTTACATTTAATGAATGCAATCTCATCATTATGATTTCATTTATTTCAATTCTCATGAGTTGAGTAATTTAACTAAGTTATACTCCGAGCGTTTAGCTGTTAGCTATGTGCCCCTAACCCAAAAGCATTTTAGCAATTTGGAAAGTCTAATTTCTAAGCGTTTTTAGTATATTTGCAAACATAGTCACTAAAATCGATTAAGAAGCTACTGATAAATCAATCTGAAAACTCAAACAAATAAGTTTATTGGATTGAATAATCTAACATATTCCTACTTAATTTTTGGAGAGAAACTAGTTTTTTCTTCAGAGAAGAAAGGCAAAAATTCTATCTCTAGAATATTTGTAGAGTTTGTTAAAAATTAGCTGAAACTTCACAAATTAACGGAAATGAATTAGGTATTCAATATCTGAAAGTATCTATAAAATATCTCAAAAAATAATTATTATGTAGTACCGCGATCGCGATAAATAACAATTGGAAACGTAGAGGAGATGGGAAGTGGAAAATAAAAACCATTTGGGTTGGTCGCAAAACGCATTCATTGCATTGCTGGGCATAGGCGGTTGTTTGGGTTTGGGATTAATTTTATCTGTAATTCCTGATAGTTCGGAAATACAAAGTACACAAAAGATTAATATTAAAAATTTATCACTTCCAGCCATCACAGAAGAAAGAATTGAAGGAATAAAATCTTCCATGCTGACTAGTTGGCAAAAAGAAGCATCAACTAAAGGCGTTAGTGATATACCCCAACGCTTCCAAGGTGCAACATTTGTAGAAGCAAAATTGCCTGCTCATGAGAAAGTAATTGCCCTCACATTTGATGATGGTCCTTGGTCCCACAGCACATCACAAATTCTCGATATCCTGAAAAAAAATAAAATTAAAGGCACATTTTTCGTTGTCGGACAAATGCTACAAGAACATCCAAATATGGGTAAAAGAGTTGTAGCCGAAGGTCATACTATTGCCAACCATACTTGGCATCATTGGTATCACTACATGAACCCACAAGCTTCAGCTTTTGAGGTTGATAATACATCAAATTTAATTTATAAAGTTACAGGAGTAAAAACTAGTTTATTTCGTCCACCTGGCGGCATCAAAACAAATGGTCCATACGCTTACGCAAAAAATCGGAAGTATGCCAGTATCATGTGGTCATCTGATTCGGTTGACTATTCTCGACCTAGTGTTCCTAAATTAATCAATAACGTGATGCGAGAAGCTAGACCTGGCGGCATCGTACTCATGCATGATGGCGGTGGAAATCGCTCGAATACAGTCCAAGCTTTACCGCAAATCATTAATAACTTTAGAAAGCAGGGTTATCGTTTTGTCACAATTCCTGAACTCTTGGAATTGCAGGATAAACAATTACAGATGCTTGCGGCGAAGAAAAAGTAATTTTTCCTCATCAAAATTTTACCCTCAAAGGCTATCTTTTCCGGAGCGATCGCTTCATTGGTAGATAGTTGTTATGGATATATTCATAAGTATACTTTTTACTGCAACATAACCAGATATTAATCAACTTATTTGGTTATATAGTCAAATAACTATAGTTGACTAATGTTCAGCGTAATATCTGTTACTCTGTATTTGTTTGTATTACTCGAAAGACTTACTTAATGATTTTGGCTGAATATTTGAATAACCCTGAGTTGATTATTTTTTGCGATCGCAAATAAGAAATGCTTCAGGTTAAATTAACGGGTGAAGGAGCTATGACGTGAACACGAAGAGATTATTTAGATTACCAAAATTTGTTTTATTTGGGCTAGCGGCTTTAATACTAACTTTGGTGGTGGGGATGGTAATACCAATTCAGCAAAGTTCTTTCAGTAACAACTTTGGGCAAAGCGTAATTGCCAGTAGTTTAGCCGCACCTGCTAACACAGTTCAGCGCGTGACAGAGTTGAAAAAGCAAATGTTAAATACCTGGCAAGAAGAAGCCAAACAAAAAGGTGTTTATCAAGAAATTCCCAAACGCTATCAAGGAGTCACCCTGAATGCAGTTAAGCCCAATGCTAATGATAAAATAATTGCTCTAACTTTTGATGATGGTCCTTGGCCTAAATATACGGATCAGATATTAAATATCCTCAAAGAAAATAATATCAAGGGAACTTTTTTCGTTATTGGTAGAAATATGAAAAATTTTCCAGAAATTGGCAAAAGGATTGTCGCCGAAGGTCATACAATTGCTAACCATACCTGGCATCATTGGTATCATCGTTTGAATCCCAAGGCTGCGGCTTATGAGATTGATGCTACAGAAGAAATTATTTATAAAGTTACTGGTGTCAAGACAAATTTATTCCGCCCACCTGGAGGGGTTTTAGGTAATGGACCTGCTGCCTATGCTCGTAGTAAAAAGTATTCAGTAATTATGTGGTCGGCTGATTCCCATGACTATAAGCGCCCTGCCGCACCCCGTCTGATTAGTAATGTTATGCGTAATTCCAAGCCTGGTGGAATTGTTTTGATGCATGATGGTGGTGGTGTTCGTGATAGTACAGTTAAAGCCTTGCCTGATATGATTCAGAAATTTCGCTCTTCTGGCTATCGTTTTGTAACTTTGCCAGAAATGTTGGAACTTGAGGACAAAGAATTACAAGCTGTGGCGAAAAAATAGTTGCCCTAGTTCTCTAAATTTTTACTTTTTTTGTTCTTTTTATATTCCTCCAGCCAATAACTGGGGGATTTTTACTGCCAAATTCTGACATCCGAGACACTGTGCTACAACTCTCCCCATCTCCCCATCTCCAAATCCAGACATGAAATGATTTCTGATTTATCCCACCCACAATTCTTGGGCAAAGCGTAACGAAAAGGTAAATAATAACAGGGCGCAAAATCCTAAAGTCATATATCCCCAACGAGGATGACGGGATAACAAAATTCCCCAGGCAATCATTGGTGGTACAATCCCGTACACAAGACGACTTAAAGACCAAGTTCCACCGGAAACCATCAGTAATCCTAGACCACAGAAACCATAAAATAAACTTAGTGGTGTGAGTTCTTGACGATAGCGCCAGAGTAAATAGAAACTGCCAAATACCGAGATGGTATTAATTAAAGGGTCTCCCGCCAACAACCACAAACCCAAAAATAAAACGCCAAATCCGTAATCTACCTTCGCTGCACTAATTTTACGGCGATCGCGCCACAAGCAACAACCACAAGCAACTATGACTAAAAAAATACAAGGATGTAATATGTCTTTTATATAACCTTGCTTATAGTTGTAATTACCAATAATAACTTGCATCAACATTTTCCACCAAGGCTTCCAAGTAAAACCTAGAGAGCCTCGCCAGCCTTTTTGAGCATGAATAAATGCTATCGGGTCATTGTGTTGAATCAAACAATAAATACTGAAGCTAATAATTCCTGTGGCTGTGACAAAAGCCGCAAGGTAGGCTAAGGGTGGTTTACGCTGCTTCCAAGCTGAGAGGATAAATGCAGGTATTAAAGCCATTCCCGTCGGACGTGTTGCAGTTGCGAATGCACCCCACAGTGCTGCTTGAGTGTAGCGATTGCAATCAAATGAACGTAAAGCGGCGGTACTAAGTAATAAATATAAACCTTCTGTATAAATAACACCTGCAAACATTGATGCCGGAAACCATGCCGCGATCGCGACTGTCCAGCGTGCTATGCTTTGATTCTGGAATTGCTTTACCCAAAAGTACAAGATGTACAAAAAGCCGAAAAATGCCAGGTTATTCACCAGTACACCGGCAATCTCAAATGGCACACCAATATTCATCAGTAAGCGCAAAATCAAAGGGAAGAAAGGGAAAAAGGCAATATTACCTTTACCATTGACATATTCGTAACCAGAATTAGCAATTATTCGATAGTGATTGCTATCCCAGCCATCAAATACACTCAAACTAAAAGTTGCGGCAACTCCTCCCGATGGGGTTGGTAACAGTGGTGCCAGCAATAACATCGCTATCCAAATCGTCATACGACTCAATAACCACATTGAAGCTGGAAAAAATAGCTCACTTGTCGCTATCTTTGTAGCTTTGAAAAATAATGATTTCAGCCTAATCGTTTTCCCCATCCCCTATTTCCTATGAAACAAATAAATACCATTACCTTCATGTTCCAGATTGAAGTCGGCATGACTTCGCAGGAAGTTCACCATTTTGCTTGCTGACTCCGGTGTATTCCCAAATCCTGGGTAACGAGTATCTAGCAATATATAATCAAACTGAGTCAATTCATCTAATGGTTGTTCAGAGTCAGCGAGTTTGATTAATTGTCGGTGGCTGAGATGGCTTGATATTGCCCCAGTTGTGAGTACACTACCTTTGGTTTTGACGAGGGAAATGGCTGTGTGTGTTGCTTGCCAAGCATCAAGCTTTTTGAGGTAGATACTACCAAAATAGGTAAATTTTGCTAAGAATAAAAATGTCAGTAACGACCAAAGAATGATAAATTTGGGACTACGTATCCATCCTTTTCCGGCGGCTAAAGTTGTGATGACGACTAATAGTAAAAATGGTAAAGCTGGTAGTGAATATTGATGGACTAAGTCTTTTTGTGGTTGGTAGTCAGTAATTAAATTTAAGCCAATACAAGGAATTGCTGCAATTAATGGTGTGGTAGATGAGTAGGAAATTCCCCAAGCAATGGGTAGCATCAGTAATAATAAATAAATTAGATTACTGAAATTGAAGAGATTCGCCAATATTAATCCCGGCTTTAACAGTAAACCTTTAGCAATATCAAAAACTGAATCGCCCAGATAACTATACCTTCCCACAGCTGCCGCTTCCTTACCGCTAAAAGTGGGAATAATTACCCCAGATGCGATCGCAAACCAGGAAATACCCAGAATCAGTGCTAAGATACCACACCAACGACGCTTTTCAAATACGAGCAACCACAAACCCATTGCCGCAACCGTCAGCGAAAGCACAGCCTTACAACCCAAAATGACAATAATGCTCCAGCAAAACCACCAAAAACGTTTGCCTCTGGCGCACCAGATAGCCGCTAACAGCGTGGGTAGAGCAATAACTTCGGGGTGAAAGTCGAATAAATTGACATTGAAAACTACAGGGTACAGCAAATACACCAGCGCCATTGTCACAGCCTGTTTTTCTGTTAACCCAGCTTGACGTGCCAAATGCCAGGTTGGTAATGCTCCCAAAGATAAAGCGAGGGCTTGTACAGCGAACAACCAGTAAATACTCGGATAAATCTTATAAAGCAATGCTAAAGGATACCAAATATAAGCCGCATGATCGCCAAGAATGTGGTATCCCATAAATGTAGATATTGGTGTCAATTCCTGGCTAATTAAGTAAACAGCTTGGTCAAAAATACCTAAATCAAAGGCATGAGATTGGAAGAGAAGATGTCGTAAGCTGCTACAAATAAACAGGATGACAGCACTTATACCAATCATCCCAGCCAAACGAGGGGTGACAATGTTATTTAAATTACTCAACTCTCTTTTTCCTGTCATTGGCAGACTGAATCTACTTGTGGTTATTTGCTGAAGTTATTTTCCGTGTAAAATCTCAACAAGCCAACAAAAAGAACTATATTTTAGCTAAATGCGATCGCTTCCTTAATCTCTGCACCCCGGCAATTTATAGTGTAAGTATCCGTCAATCTTGAAAAAATTGTGAAAAAAATTACTCTTTTAGGTTCCACAGGCTCAATCGGAACCCAAACGTTAGATATTGTGGCGCAAAATCCCGATAAATTCCAAGTTGTCGGGTTAGCGGCGGGCAACAATGTGGAAATGCTGGCGGAGCAAATTCGCCAGTTCCAACCAGAAATTGCCGCTATCTGTGCTGAAAATAAACTACCATACCTCAAAGAAGCACTCAAAGACCTCAATCCTCAACCAATTTTACTCGCTGGGGATGCGGGAATTGTGGAAGTTGCCCAATATGGCGACTCGGAAAGCGTTGTTACTGGTATTGTTGGCTGTGCAGGTTTACTACCAACAATCGCCGCCATTAAAGCAGGTAAAAATATTGCCCTAGCAAATAAAGAAACCCTAATTGCCGGCGCTCCCGTCGTTTTACCTTTAGTTGAAAAATACGGAGTAAAATTATTACCTGCTGACTCCGAACATTCCGCAATTTTTCAATGTCTGCAAGGTGTACCCCAAGGGGGTTTACGCAAGATTATTTTGACGGCTTCGGGTGGCGCTTTCCGCGACTGGGCAGTTGAAGATTTAGCAAATGTGACGGTAGCTGATGCATTGAAACATCCAAATTGGTCGATGGGGCGGAAAATTACTGTTGATTCCGCAACCTTGATGAATAAGGGTTTGGAGGTGATTGAGGCACATTATTTATTTGGTAAAGACTACGAAGATATCGAAATTGTCATCCACCCACAAAGTATCATTCATTCACTTATAGAACTTCAAGATACCTCAGTCTTGGCGCAGTTGGGATGGGCAGATATGCGCTTACCTTTACTATATGCAATGTCCTATCCCGAACGTATTTATACTGATTGGGAACGCCTTGATTTGGTCAAAGCTGGAAACTTAACCTTCCGCGAACCTGATCATCATAAATACCCTTGTATGAATTTAGCATATGCGGCTGGTCGTGCGGGTGGTTCCATGCCTGCGGTTTTAAATGCAGCCAACGAACAAGCTGTAGCCCTGTTTTTAGATGAGAAAATCAAGTTCTTAGATATACCCAGAGTCATCGAAATGGCTTGCGATCGCCATCAAAGCGACAATAATTCTCATCCGACTTTAGAAGACATTTTGACAGCCGATAACTGGGCAAGACAAGAAGTTTTAAATACAACTGAGCAATTAGAAAATAGTCCACAGGTAATTTCTTTACGTTAAAGCAGCAATCATGGAAACGTAGCAAGGCTACGTTTCTGACACTTTTATTGTGGATTGTCGATTATATTTTTGATACACTGTCCCGTAGACTTTACAGTTGCGATGGATACGCTAAACTACGAGTAATTATTTAGCTATAGAAAATAATTAAATCAGAGCTTATTTGCACTATTAATCAAGGAAATCAACACATATGCTTTTCGTTTATGCATTAATCATCGCTTGGGTGGTTTTTACATTTTTGCTCAAGATTATTAAAACCACTGTCTTCAATGCATTGATGATTGCTGGGATTATTTTTCTCCTACAAGTAGGGTATGGGATTAAACCACAAGATATATGGAATTTTATTACGCAAATGCCAGAGCAATTTTTTCAACCTAGCAGATAGGGAGTTGCTGTAGACTTGTCTTAGAGAAGCTTTCCAGAATTTGTAGGCAGTAGAAATACTCTGTTATTAATTGCGAACTAATTTTGTCAGCGCATCTTTAACATTTGCCGGAAGTTGACGCATAATCTTACCACGTTCCCTATCCACTGCCACCAAAGTAACTCTAGCTGTTATGTATAATTCTTGCCTATCTTCCGATTCCAGCACGTAATCCCAATTGATGCGAACCCCCTTCAAGTCATCCATCCGGGTTTTGAGAACTGCCGTCATCCCCATTTGTAAAGAGCGATGGTAACGTACTGACAAATCGACAACAGGTAAATCGCAACCTAAAGCAACCAAGTCAGCAAAGTTTACACCAAGCGATCGCAAATATTCAACTCTTGCCTCTTCCAACCAAGTTAGATAAGTACCATGCCAAACAACACCAGCATAGTCTGTATGGTGTGGATGAACGCGCACAGGGTACTCAAACCAATTCTCGAATGTAGCAGCAGCAGAACTGGTAATTGCACTGGTTGGTAAGGAGTGTTGACTTGTGTTTTCTTCAGACATCTTTAACTGCTTAGGGTCTCTAAGTGAGCCACGACACCTGAAATAGCATAACAAGAAAGTTGAAAATTAGGGCTGTGATTCCTGGAAATTATTAAATTCTTTAACAGAGCGAGCGTAACGTGGCGAGCAATCTCACTTTAGTCAAATATTCAACTCAAAAAATTATCCCCACATTGGCAGCTACTAGCTACTCACTCAGTCCCACAGAAACTTGAAGTTATTTAGCACAGCACTGTTAAAATTAACCAGTCGGCTTTGATACCGAAACGCAAATAATTGACACTTGCAAAATGAAAAGAATACCTGCTCAAAAATTAACTCAGAGGGTAATAGCTAAAGACTAAAAGCTAGATAGGTGAATATTTTCCGAATATTTATACCAATCAGCGATTAGCAATTAGCGATTCCCAATAGTGCCATTCCATCATTATCCTTACTTTCCAGCACTTCAGTAAATATACAGATTTTTAGTGCCTTTTTGCAAGGGCTTTGTTACCACTACTAACTTGCATCGAATGTTTAACGATATTAGCTAGTTCTTGTAACTGATTTACAGCTTCTGCTCCCTCTAATTTCATTAATTCGCGATCATCACGCATTTCTGTCCAGGTAATCCCATAATCGGATACCAAGAAACGAATTAAGTGATTTTCCCCCAGACTCACCATAAATGAAGCACTATTCATTTGGTCGCCACAGGTATAACAAGAGGCAGGATATCCGCGACGTTCCAGCACTATTGCCAGTGCTTGCAAGTTCATGACTAGGTCTTGAACGAATTGTCTATGTTGTTGGGCTAATCTCAGAAACACTTATGTCCTCCTCACACCACATGCAAACGGTGTACTTTAGATTTTCTTTAGATTCTCTCATGAACTGGTATTGTAAACTAAACAGTACAAATTCTAGAGATTTCGGATTTCCCCAGCTAACTACTTGCTTAAAGTAGTCTATAGGGATTTTTGTTGCCGTATCAAACAATTCACTTTAACGACTCAATATATCGGACAGGATGTTTAAGCTTTAAGTTTATCTTTATGCTTTCTCTGTCGGGGTAGATGCTGAGTTGACTTTATTTGAATCCGCTTTAAGACTAACTCAGAATGAATACTTGTCAAGCGCGGAAAAGCTACAAATAGCACAATAATTCACACTCATCTGTTGCTAAGGATACATTTAGGCAAACTATCGCAACATTAAACGGTTTTCTACTATTGAGCAATAGAGTTTTGTAGTTTCCTGTGCGGTTGTAAATGGCAAGTAACATCTAAACCTAGTCTAGATTACAGCTAGATTATATGTGTAATTCAGTGCAGATTGCGATCGCTGGATATTTCTAGCTCTAAGTGTCACTTTTTCAACTACCAAGGGCAGTTATTCCAGATCAAAATACACCAGAATCAGTCCGTAATCTGCATGATTTTAGATAGGTAATCGCTGAATTTGTGACATATATTACCAAGTACAGTAGATTCACCCTAATCCCATCTTCATTGAATTGGAACTCAATTTCTTTTACAGTTGCTAGCCATAAAAACACTGATTCCAATTCACAACCCGAAAGTAAATCCCAAAATCGCTTGACTAATAACTGAAGATAACTAAGTACAAGTAGGAGATGTTGCCATTTAGGCAGAGGCATTATTAAGATTTTCTAAAAAAGTATTATTGGTTACTAGAAATATGGTATTGGATAAAGTCTGTAGCCAGCGATACAATCATTGGAATTGAGACGGCGACATCTAGAAAATAAAATTAAAGACGCGATAGATATCTACCGCGTCTACAGTTCTATGTAACTAATTTGGGAACTACTTAACACCAATCACTGGCGCACTCAAAGACAAAGTATGACTGGCATTTTTCGCCGCAATCGTTGGTACAGAATCCCGCAATCTCGCTGTGAGTTGTACGGTAGTGGAATCGTACACTTGAGTCAAGATTTTTGGATATAAACCAATACCAATGATGGGGATTAACAGACAAGCAATAATGAAGACTTCGCGAGGTTCAGCATCAATGAGTGCTTGATGGGCAACTAATTCTTCGTTTTCTTGCCCGTAGAAAATTTCCCGGAGCATTGATAACAAGTAAATTGGTGTGAGAATAACACCGATCGCCATTAAAAAGACGACAATGACTTTAAATGTCGGACTATAAGCATCGCTAGTGGCAAAGCCCACAAATATCATCAACTCGGCGACGAAACCGCTCATCCCCGGTAATGCTAACGATGCCATCGAACAGGTGGTAAACATCGCAAAAATCTTTTGCATTCGCTTACCGACACCACCCATTTCATCTAACATCAGGGTGTGGGTGCGATCGTACGTTGCCCCAACCAGGAAGAACAAGCTGGCTCCAATTAAACCGTGGGATACCATTTGTAATACTGCCCCACTCAATCCCAAATCGGTGAAGGAAGCAATACCAATGGTGACAAATCCCATGTGGGAGATTGATGAGTAGGCAATTTTGCGTTTGAGATTACGCTGGGCAAATGATGTTAATGCGGCATAGATGATATTTACTACCCCCAATATCACCAGCACCGGCGCAAAATAAGCATGAGCATCGGGAAGCATTTGAGCATTCATGCGAATTAAGGCATATCCACCCATTTTCAGGAGAATACCAGCCAGCAACATGTGGACAGGGGCTGTTGCTTCACCATGGGCATCAGGTAGCCAGGTGTGGAGGGGAATAATGGGTAATTTAACTGCGTAGGCAATCAAAAACCCACCATAGAGTAATAATTGCAGGTTCAGGGCAATATCTTTAACAGCGATCGCCTGCATATCAAATGTGACAGTATTGCCATAGAAGCCCATTGTCAATGCGCCCAGCAGGATAAACAACGAGCCACCTGCTGTATACAAAATAAACTTGGTGGCTGCGTACTGACGTTTTTTACCGCCCCAAATCGATAGCAAAAAGTAAACAGGTACAAGTTCGAGTTCCCAGACAAGGAAAAACAACAACATGTCCTGGACTGCAAAAACGGCAATTTGTCCGCCGTACATCGCCAAAATCAAGAAATAGAAGAGTTTTGGCTTCAGTGTCACGGGCCAAGCTGCTAAAATTGCCAGCGTTGTAATGAATCCAGTCAAAACAATCAGAGGCATTGATAAACCATCTGCCCCTACCGACCAATTTAAACCCAGTTGCGGCACCCAAGGGTAGCTTTCAAACAACTGTAAATCTGGATTGGCAAAGTCATATCCGGTGTAAAACGCGCAAACTATGAGTGCAAAATCAATGAGTCCGACTATTAAAGCGAACCAACGCACCGTTTTGCCGTCTTTATCCGGGATGATGGGTACTATTAACGATGCCACAATGGGCAGGAGAATTATCGTTGTCAGCCACGGAAAATTAGCTGTATTCATCGGAAATTATTTTAGTAACGAATAATGAAGTTCGGCTATCATCCACTAGCTATTTACTAGCAGTTTTTTACCGTTTTGGTCTTGTTTATTAGGTTGATTTAATAAAAATAAAAATATGTGAAGGTAGTTGGAGTTTTACTTCGGAGTTTAGTTAATTATTGTTAACTTTTTGCAGGAAAATACATCTTGCCCCAGAAATATTTTCCTAGTTTTGCTCAACTGCTTGAAGGAACTGATTTGCTGGCGATCGCCTTCTGGAATATCAAGTAATAAAAAAAGCCTGCTGAAGCAAGCTTAAATTTATTTTTTTTGGGCAGAAAAACACTGAATCAAGTGACACCAAAGATAATCACTAACGCTAAAACTGCACCAAAGACAATCAAGGCATAGAACTGAGCGCGACCATTTTCGATATATTTCAAGCCTTCACCACTGACGAGGGTAAAGAAACCAGTCAGGTTAACAGCACCATCAACAACACGGAAGTCAACTTCCATAACTTGACGAGCGAGACGGCGCAAGCCCAAAACAAAGACTTTGTGATAAATATCGTCGAAATACCACTTATTGAGGGAAAGTTCGTATAGTGGTTTGATTTGAGATGCGATCGCACTGGGGTCAATTTTCTTCATCAAGTACATCAAGGAAGCCAGAGTAATCCCAATTAAGGAAATACCCACCGAACTACCCGCCATGACATAAAACTCATTAATGTCAAATTCGGCAGTTTTTTCCATTACTTCCGCCAAGGTTTCGTTGGGGGAGTAAATAAATTCCTCGAAGTAGTTGGCAAAGGGCGTACCCACCAAACCAATCAAAATCGAAGGAATCGCCAACACAGCCAAAGGTAGCGTCATTGTCCAAGGCGACTCGTGGGGTTCGCTGCTGTGGTGATGATCATCGTGATGTCCGCCACCTGTAGCCGCTAATTCCCCCTGCTTCATGGCTCCAGGACCAAAGTTAGGTGCGGGCGCTTCCCCTGCAACTAAAATGGTTGCCGCTTTCTCCAGTTTCTCAATGATTTTCTTATCTGTACCCCGGAATCCCCCCTCAAAGGTGGAGAAATACATACGGAACATATAAAATGCGGTGATCCCAGCAGTTGCATAGCCAACAAACCACAATAACGGGTTAGCTGCAAATGCCGCACCCAGAATTTCATCCTTCGACCAGAAACCAGCAAACGGAGGGATACCGGAAATCGCCAAACAACCAATTAGGAATGTAAAACCTGTAACTGGCATGTATTTCCGTAATCCACCCATTAATCGCATATCCTGTGCCAGGGCAGGATTGTGACCGACAACACCTTCCATACCGTGGATTACCGAACCCGAACCTAAGAACAACATCGCTTTGAAGTAAGCATGGGTCATCAGGTGGAAAAGTCCAGCACTATATGCACCTACTCCCATCGCCATCACCATGTAGCCAAGTTGGGAGATGGTGGAGTAAGCCAAGCCTTTCTTGATATCGTTCTGGGTAATCGCGATCGTCGCTCCCAAAAACGCTGTAAATGCACCCGTGTAGGCAATCACATTCATTGCTGCGGGTACATGTTCAAATACTGGATACATCCGCGCTACGAGGAATACACCTGCTGCAACCATTGTGGCGGCGTGGATGAGAGCAGAAATCGGTGTTGGACCTTCCATCGCATCTGGAAGCCAGACATGGAGGGGAAATTGTGCCGATTTAGCGACTGGACCCAGGAAGACTAAAATTGCCAGCAGAATAGCGAGAAAATTGCTGACCGAACCATTTTGTACCAGTTCCGCGAGTCTGCTGCCCATGACATCAAACTCGAAACTTCCTGTCGCCCAAAATAGCCCCAAAATCCCTAAAAGCAAACCAAAGTCACCAACACGGTTAGTGACAAAAGCCTTTTGGCAGGCATCGGCTGCCGCTTTGCGATCGTACCAAAAACCAACCAGCAAGTAAGAACACATACCCACTAGTTCCCAGAAAATATAAATCTGGACTAGGTTTGGGCTAATTACCAACCCCAACATCGATGAACCGAATAAGCTGAGGTAAGAATAAAATCGCACATAACCTGGGTCATGTGACATGTAGCCATCGGTATATATCATTACCAAAAAAGCTACAGTGGTGACAACGACCAACATCATGGCTGTCAGATGGTCAATCGTGTAGCCCATGTTGAGGTGAAAATTACCTGCTGAAGCCCATTCAAAGATATGGGTGTAGGATGGGTGTCCTTGAATTTGGCTCCACAATATGGCGATCGATAGTCCCATCGCCATGCCCATCAGCGAGATGATTAATGCGGCATTAAGCTGTCGCAGGCGATTTGTCACCTGATTCAATGAGATTAATCCTAGCCCGACCAGCATTGCCCCAAGCAGTGGGAGTACCGGAATTAGCCAGGCATACTGATAGATTACTTCCATCACTGACGCCTACTTTATAGATTTCTTGATTAAGTTGTCGGAACTGTTAATAATTGTGACACACACCTTCTAGCATAAAATACCCCACCCGAACAGTTTCGTGTGGAGTCGTTAAGCTTGCTTTTAGATTCTGAACCAGATTTTGTACTGTATCCTGTAGCGGCTTTGCTGTCTCGCTTTTGCGTAGCCTTGAGTGCAAAGTAACCTGACGTTGCTACCCTGATGGGACGCTGCACGAAAACCGGAAATGTTGAGTCCTGTACAGCATCAAGACGCAACTTGTTGTTTCCCATTAGAAAAGGCTTCGGCACACTCAAAACTTGCCTCAGAAATCACAAATGATTCATCAATCTATTTCAAACTTAACTCATGATTTGCCGCTTGGTATGGCATCTCTATCATCTTTCTCTAAGTAATTGCTAATACTTTTCATTATTAATTACTAGTTTCTGCTGACTGGAAATGAAAATAAAATTATTATTTAGAACATTTTCCAGTCTAGTGTTCTGTGAATTCCAGTGAGAATTTACACAAATATTTAGAGACTACTAAATTCATTTATTATGTTTGAGTTGATTAGGAAACCGCAGAGATAAACATGCTATGTACAGTATAGATATGATACGAGCAGTCGTAGTTCTACGGTTTGGATATGATGCAAAGAACACTGGATAAAAATATCTATTCCTACTCTCAGAGTCTAGGATAAATGCAAGGAAACCGGATACATTTTTGGTGGCACCTGCATATGCTGTCCAGCAATTATTCTACATTTGTAAGTATTGGCTGGTTATATCTCCGGGGATATTTGATGTAGGAAGTTTTAATTGCTTCTAAAGCTAATAACAAGTCATCTCGCCCGCGAAATCCTTCTAGTCTTTGGCGGACATGACCATTTTCAATCAGAAGCAAAGTTGGTAGAGATGTGAGTCGATAATTATTGGATAATTTGAAATTATCATCAGCATTAATTCGGACTAGTTTGATATCTTCTTGACATTGGATTTTAAACTGTAATAGTAACGGATGGATGATGCGACACAAACCGCACCAAGGCGCTTCAAAATTCACTAAAACAGGAACAGGAGATTCTAAAACTTCTTGAGTAAATGTCCGCTCACTAACCGACAACACCATGATGCCTCTGAGACTTATAGGGTTTTTATATCAAAGTAGCTATCAGCAGAAATAATGTTAGGTAAATAAATACAGTTTTCGATAACCAATTTCATGAATGGGAAGAATTTGCTTATTTTAACTCTATTGGTTTTCTAATCTACAAACTGTTGTTATTTACCGGAAGTAGCGCGATCGCCTACGGGAAATCCTATAGATAATTGTATTTTCGGCTGATTCCCAACCAATCTGTAGTGGTTGTTTTCAGTTAAAAGCAACCAAGCAAACAAACTGAAAGCGATCCCTGACTGATAGCTACTTCAATTCATCCTACATTGATTCTGCTGCAATTGCTGAAAAGAAATTGCGGTCAACCTACTTTCAGTAACAGTTGTCAAGCTTATTTGTGTCAGATTCATAATTGTATTTTACTGGTTGACTGCATGAGTAGAGGGTGCAACCACCACAATAACAAAACAAATGCAGTCACGCCAAAATAGGCAGGACGGAGAAATTCTTGCCATTTGAGGGACTGACGACCATCAATAACTGCCAGGAAGGGAATTATACTGGTACGCTGCTGGACAGATGCAAAGGCTTCGCCATAGCGGGCGAGTAATCTTCTATCCCCATGCCAAACCCCAAACAGATGGTGCAAAATTAAACCGAATGATGTGACTAAAGTAAATGTTGTCCCCAGCCATAGAGTATGAGCAATACACCACATAATTTGTCCGACCATTTGTGGATGTCGGGTAATGCGAATTATCCCAGTTTCGTAGAGATGAACTTGGGGCTTTTGAATGGCGGCGATTTCTAGTAGATTGAAGGTAGCAGGATACAAAAATAAAAACGAAATTGCTGACAGCACCCAAACAAAAGTTTGCACCCCCACTAGTCCTTGGACTTGCCAAAGTTGCAAACCATCATAACGGTGATTGAAAAAGTAAATAATCAAGATGACAGCCAATGGCAAGCTGACTAAGGCAAAGATAATGCGATATAGCCTTGCGCCAATGTATTTTTCTGCCCAAGGACGCAGTGCAGCACCCCCACTGTGAGCGATCGCAAATAATATTTGTAATCCCAGCATGAAAAAATGACTGGGAGTCAACCAAGTTGGTAGCATCAAAGACATAGGTGAATTTTTCTAAAGAAAACTTAATTCTTGTACAACCAATACCACTAAAGTAGTGAAAAGATTCATGATTAATAACCCCATGTTTGCCGTCACATATGGAATCCTACCCTCAGCTAGGTGTTCCTGAAGGCTAAGGTGAGGCTGGCTTTAGTCAAGATGTTATGGTACTGTCATTCTCTGTGTAAAGTCTCCAAACTGAGGATGTAATAAGTGTTCTACCAGATAAAACTGATACCTACACTTTGCACCTCAAATGCTGCTCCTTTCTCGTTAGTGTGTTGAGCCTTATGTCTGACCTTCCTTTTACTCTAGATCAGTTACGTATCCTCAAAGCGATCGCCGCAGAAGGGAGCTTCAAGCGAGCCGCCGATAGTCTCTACGTCTCGCAACCTGCCGTCAGTTTGCAAGTGCAAAATTTAGAGCGGCAACTTGATGTTCCTTTATTTGACCGTGGCGGCAGACGTGCCCAATTAACCGAAGCTGGGCATTTACTCCTCAGCTACGGCGAAAAAATTCTCAGTTTGTGCCAAGAAACTTGTCGGGCGATCGAAGATTTGCAAAATCTCCAAGGTGGTACTCTCATCGTTGGAGCTTCCCAAACTACTGGTACTTATCTTTTACCACGTATGATTGGTCTGTTTAGGCAAAAATACGCCGATGTTGCAGTCCAGTTACATGTCCACTCAACCCGTCGCACTGCCTGGGGTGTCGCCAACGGACAAGTAGATTTAGCCATTATTGGGGGTGAGATACCGGGGGAACTGGCAGAATCTCTAGAAATTATTTCCTATGCCGAAGACGAACTGGCACTGATTCTACCCGTAAATCATCCTTTTGCGAAGTTGGAAAAAATCCAAAAAGATGATTTATACAAACTTCAATTCATTGCCTTAGATTCCCAATCGACAATTCGTAAAGTCATCGATCAAGTATTATCACGTTGTGATATCGATACTCGACGCTTGCGGATTGAAATGGAATTAAACTCCATTGAAGCAATTAAAAATGCCGTCCAATCAGGCTTGGGTGCAGCGTTTGTATCGACATCGGCAATAACAAAGGAATTGCAAATGGGGGTACTGAATTGCGCTACTATCGAGGGTGTGGTTGTCAAGCGGACTTTATGGTTAATTTTTAACCCCAATCGTTATCGCTCCAAAGCTGCTGAAGCATTTAGTCAAGAAATTTTACCCCAATTTGCCACTCCCGGTTGGAATCAGGAGCTATTGAAAACATCGCGCCGGGAAGTAGTTGTAACTACTACAGTTGATACAGTAGAGGCTGAATTATCCACCTCTCACGAAGATTAGAGTTTAGTCGTTTGTTGTCATTTGTCATTTGTCCTGTATCATTTTGCTTTTGGGATTTTGTCATTTGTTCTGTATCTGTAACATATGACTAATAACTAATTAAGTAATGAATAATAACCAATGACTAATGACCACTAAATTAATGACTAATGACTAAATATGGAAGTTTACTGCACTCGTCCCCAATGTCCTCGACCACAAAACTACTTTACCGACCTTGATAATACGGCAACGCTACGAACTGTACAGCAAAAATTTTGTACAACTTGCGGAATGCCATTAATTTTAGCTGGTCGCTACATCCCCACTAAACAATTAGGAAGAGGAGGTTTTGGAGCCGCATTTTTAGCGCGCGATCGCTATACTCCTGTGATGCGTCAATGCGTAGTCAAACAGTTTTTACCCGCAGGTAATCTCACTGAAAAACAGCTGCGAACAGCACTCGAATTATTTGAACGTGAGGCTACAGTTTTAGAAGCAATTGGCAACCAACACGACCAAATACCAGATTTATTTGCTTATTTCCCAGTCATTGTTGAGGGTTCCGCTCCCGGACAACAAGAACAATTTTTCTATTTAGTTCAAGAATATATTGACGGTTTAAATCTGGAACAGGAATTAGCACAAAGAGGTGCTTTTTCTGAAGCCGAAGCTGTACAAGTTATGCGGGAAATTCTGCATATTCTTGATTTTGTTCACTGTAAAGACATTATTCACCGTGATATTAAACCCTCGAATATCATGTGTGACAAAAACGCTAAATTGTACTTACTAGATTTTGGTGCTGTTAAACAAGTGACCAAGTCACCTACAGCTTTTGCCGGTTCAACAGGCATTTACTCCCAAGGATTTGCTCCACCAGAGCAAATTTCCGGCGGACAGGTTTTTCCTTCCAGTGATTTATATGCTTTAGCTGTCACTATTATTATTTTATTAACCAATAAGAGTGCAGCCGAATTATTTGATGGGTTTAGCAATCAGTGGCAATGGCAAAATCACACTAATGTTAGTCCCTTTCTTGCCAAAATATTGAATAAAATGCTACAAAGCGCAGCTAACAAACGCTTTCAATCCGCGAAAGAAGTTTTGAATGCATTGCAAAATTTAGGCAAATCTCCATCAAGTTCCAAACAAATCAAAGCAACTCAAATTAATAATCCAGTTAATAATCCGTCACCCGTTCACCAGCAAACAACATCGGTGCAACAATTCTCTACAATCGAGATATTGACAGGAGCCGGATTTAGTGGCTTTCAAGCAGGAATGATTGCGATCGCTCTCTCTGGTCTGATAAAGTCTCAAATAGTTGCTCTATTTATCTCTGGTGTTATTTTAAGCATATTAATCTATGCTCAAACTCGACGTTGGATTGAACGTTTTGATTTAATCATTATCCCAGCTATTACTTTTGCCATAATTTATTTTGTCCCAGTATTACAAGCCAATCTGGGCATCCAAACAATCATAATTTTATCGGTTGCATCTGGTTTAGGTTCCATTGCTTTAACTTCCTTATTCCGTTTAATTTATCGGCTACTATCTTTACTTCTTTAACTCGCTCTTAATTAATCATTAATCATAACTTCAAGGGTTTATCACTCTCATATGGCTCAGAAGAATGAAGCAGCAGTTTTATTTTTGGCACTATTAATTACATTGGGATTGGTAGGTGGTGTTTATTTTTGGTTAGCTGGCAATAGCAACGTTAAATTTGTCTCTACAACCACTAATTCATCGCAGCAATCTTCTCAACCTAGCGAAGAAACCCTAGCACAAGTGCAAAACGTACCTAGCGGTCTTTTTCGGTATGGTGGGAGTACAACTTGGGCACCAATTCGTAAAGAAGTGGATTCTGCAATCAAAACAGTTTTGCCCAAATTCCAACTCAGCTATACTGACCCAATATCGAGAGCGCCGGGTTCGGGAACGGGAATTAAAATGCTACTGGATAACCAGCTTGCCTTTGCCCAATCTTCGCGGGCACTAGAGCCAGAAGAATACCAAATTGCCCAACAAAAAGGGTTTACCCTCAAAGAAATACCAGTTGCTATTGATGGAATTGCGATCGCAGTTCATCCCGATTTAAATATTTCCAGTTTAACTATCCAACAAATCAAAAAAATTTACACCGGAAAAATTACCAACTGGCAAGAAGTTGGTGGCAGTAATTTAGCAATTAAGGCTTATTCACGTCGTTTAGAAGACGGGGGCACTGTTGAATTTTTTTATCAGAATGTATTAGACAAAGAAAAATTTGGTAGTCAGGTGCAATTTACTCCCACCACAACCACAGCATTAAGACAAGTCGCCACAAATGTAGGTAGTATTTATTACGCATCCGCGCCAGAAATTGTGCCCCAATGTACTGTAAAAACCATAGCGATCGGGCGTAAGCCTGGTGAAGCCGTTGTCCCCTATCAAGAGCCATTAGTACCCAGAAATCAGTGTCCGCAAAAAGTCAATCAACTCAATCAAGCAGCCTTTCAATCCGGTCAATACCCAATAACTCGCAGATTATTCGTAATTGTGAAGGAAAATAGTCAAATTGACCAACAGGCTGGCGAAGCCTATGCTCGATTATTACTGACCGACCAAGGTCAAGAATTAATTTCTAAGTCGGGATTTGTGAGAATTCGGTAATTATTATGTCGCAAAAAAATGAAACACCAATCTTAATCATGTCACTGCTAATTACAATTGCATTAATTGCAGGTGGCTTTTGGTGGTTTAGTCAAAATTTTAGTGGCTCGAATTCGGAGCGAGCGACTAATTCTCAATCCCAGAATTCTCAGTCAAGTACCAATTACTCACCCAGCAGTGCCCCTACAACCGAAACAACTGCCACGGGTACAACTTTAACTAGTGTCCAAAATGTGCCAACAGGACTATTTAATTACGGAGGTAGTACATCTTGGGCACCAATTCGACTGGTAGTAGACTCAATTATCCAAAAAGATCGACCAGAATATAGACTGCGATACGTACAGCCCAACAATGCCAAAGCAGGTTCTAGCATAGGCATACAATCTTTAATTGACGGTCAACTGGCATTTGCCCAATCTTCTCGACCAATAACAGACCTAGAGATAACCCGTGCTAAACAAAGAGGCTTTGACCTCAAACAAATTCCTGTGGCGATCGATGGATTAGCAGCCGCAGTTAACCCTAATCTCAACATTCCCGGCTTAACGGTAGAACAATTAAAATCAATTTACACAGGAAAAATCAAGAACTGGAAAGAAGTGGGCGGTTCTGATATTCCCATTCAAGCTTATTCCCGGCGAATTGAAGATGGCGGAACCGTCGAACTATTCATCCAGGATATCTTGGGTGGTGAAAAATTTGCTCCGAATGTGGAATTTATTTCCACTACTACCCAAGCTCTCAAAAAAGTTTCCGAGAATCCCGGTAGTATTTATTTTGCTTCTGCCCCGGAAGTCATTCCCCAATGTTCAATTAGACCCTTACCTTTGGGGCGATCGCCTGGTAAATATGTTGCCCCCTACCAAGAGCCATTCATTCTCCCATCTGAATGCCCTGGTAAACGCAACAAGTTAAACATTGAGGCATTTCAATCTGGTACATACCCAATTACCCGTAATCTGTTTGTGGTGGTCAAACAGAACGGGCAAATCGAGCAACAGGCTGGCGATGCATACACTAACTTACTGCTGACACAGCAAGGACAGGAATTAATTTCCCAAGCTGGATTTGTGAAAATTCGGTGATAGATAAATACACAAGAATACTTAACTTTAGCAGCGTTGAGGAGAGTATGTATCAACCCTCCTACAGCGCTATCTAACCAGTTGAGCTACACTCCAGCACGGAAGTTTTATCTCCGTGCTGTCAAGAATTTCCTAGCTAGCTCGATTAATCGACTCAGCAGGCAAGCAAATCAGATTATCACCTTGAGTCAAGATTAAACCACGTTGACGCAGTTTACCCATTAAACGAGTCACGGTGACACGAGTTGAACCAATCGCACTACCAATTTGGGCATGGGTGAGAGGGAATGGCAAACAGTAACCACGAATTACATCGGGATCAGTTTCACTCATTGCTGGCTCGCCATATTCCTCAATCAATAAAGTCAGGAAGCCCAAGAGTCGGTCAATTGTGCGCCGTTGCCCTAAAGCACTCAACCACAGCAACTTACGTTGGTGTTGATACCTGAAAGCATCCATTACTTCGCGGCGGAAATGGGGCCAGTTGTCCAAATCATGCCAATACATCCACAAGACGGCAGTTTGGTCAACATGCGCGTAAGCTTGGAGTGTGAAAGGGGACTGAGCAACAATTTCAAACGGTTGACCTGCACCAACAAATCCTAAGAAAGCTTCTTCAGGAGTTCGATTGATACGACGGGACGTTAGCTGACTGGCTGTAGCACTGACTTGAGCGGTTCCTACCATGCGGATAGCACCCCTTTGCACTAAGTACAACAATCCAGGTCTAGCTGGAATGCGCTCATCTTTGCTGAAGGTGCGGCAGCGATAGTGTTCTTGAGCCCAGTCAAGAATACGTTGCCAAGTTAAAAAAGGACGTGATGCCTCTGAAAAGGAGGATGGAGATTGCATAGGTAACAAAGAGCGTTTGGCTGAAGACAAAGACGTCAAAAAAAAGGTGCAAGGAGTGTCTTTGTGTGGCACTTACAGGCTTAACACCTAACGTGCCAGCCATGTTTAAGGGTAGAAATTAGTTTCTACTCTTTTTGCTATATTTCTACTGTACAATGAAGGTAATGAATTTTACCCATTATTTATTAAATTTCATGGAATTCTTATTTTTCTCCCTCAAAATTAAAGTTATGTCGAAAGGTAGATGACATAAAAATAGGAACTTTGGTACTCAAGGCTATTGTCATCCGTGTACTATGTGAATCAAATGTTACTAGTTAGCAAATACACAGCTATTAGACGGCTAGTAAATAGTTATTTACAGGAGTCACTAAGTATTTATGCTGGGTATGCAAAAAACTTATACATTCCTGCAAAAGAAAATTTTGTTTATCAAAGTAGAGATAAAAGTAAAGTTTTGTATATTTCGGGAATTGCTCTCAAACTCGCAAAGTCTCAGCAGTGGGACGCTTCAGAGATTGCGAATCAAATTGCTTCTCATTTTTTAAGGAATTGTGACAAAAGCTTTCGAGTCGAGGTGTTAGTCCCGGCATGGATTCGGATTCAAGTTGCGGATACAATTGTCGCGACCTGTTTGCAAAGTCTAGTTGAGTTTGCCGGAGAGCAAGCAAGTTTTTTTGAGACCTCAATAACTTCTCCAATACTTCCTACCACTGACTCTGTTTTTTTGGTTCAGTACGCTCATGCCCGTTGTTGCTCTTTGTTGGGATTAGCTCAACGCCAAGGATTAATCCAAATTGATCGAAATTTGCAGATACCTTGGTTAATTAAAGATGGGGTTAGCGATGACAAATTTCGTTGCACTGATGTCTTGTCCCGTTGTTTAATCGGCGAACTTGTAACTGTCTTGGATGATTTAGCAGATATTAATCATAGTGATATGGGGCATTGGCAGAAAGCAGCTATATCTATAAGTAAAGTATTTGAGGATTTTTGGCGCAGTTGCCGTATTTGGGGTGAAGTAAAAATTAATTCGCCGGAACTTGCACTTGCCAGACTAGGATTAGTGCTGGTGACTCAAGTGATATTGCAGTTTTTGCTAGAAAATAAGTTGGGTGTTTCCGCGCTGCGGGAATTATAAGGGTTTTTGTCAGCTAACAGTTCAATACTTAAGATAATCAAAACTTTTGTAACAAGTCTTGACTGAATGAGGTAGTCAAGATATATTTACTGGTGTGTGAGGAGCGAACCAGCAAGGGCACCGAGACGAAACACGGCCAGTCGTCGGTGTCCTTTCTGATTTTTTATTAGTAGTCACTGAATGGTTAGTATGAAACTTTATTTACTAACCTGACAATTTCCAGCCATCAACAATACCCAAGAGAATAATAATTAACTAAGAATAAATTTTTCGATCGCAGCTGCGGCTCCGTTTTGTTCGACACTGGGAGCAATCCATTGAGCGATCGCCTTCACCCCATCAGGCGCATCACCCATGGCGACACCAATACCAGCGTATTGTAGCATTTCGAGATCATTAAAATTATCGCCAATAGTCATGACATTGCCTGGTTGCAGTTCGAGTATTTCTTCAGCCAGGTAGCGGACTGCTGTACCCTTATTCACAAAGGGATTGGTGGCTTCAAAGAACGTCGCCACTGAAGTTGTCAGGTACAGTTCTGCGGGAGTATATTGACGACGTAGATTTCCCAACAATCTATTAATAACATCAGCATCATCACACAAAGCTAAAACTTTAGTTGGTTCATTGTCGAGAGTTTGGCGCAAATCGCCGACTGGAATGGCATTTATATTAGAACGTTTTGCATAGATTTTACTTTCCCGTGTCAGTTCGCGCACGTACAGTTCGTCATTGATATAGAAATGTACCGATAGCACATCTTTAAATTCGGGTTGCTCAAAATAATCAAGTAATTGCTGGGCTGTTTCCCGCTTGACTGTGAGATGACGGTGGATTTTGTTCGTCGTTGGGTGTTGAATCCAAGCACCTTGATAAGCGATTAAAGGAAGTGTTGAACCGATTTCCTGGTGGAAGCGTAAAGCCGAACGATACATTCTCCCTGTTGCTACAGCCACTTGTACCCCTTTTGCCTGTGCTTGAGCGATCGCTTTTTTCACTTTTTCACTAACTCTATTCGAGTGTCCGGCGATCGTGCCATCAATATCAACTACTAAAAGTTTGATCTCGTTGGTTGATGTACTAGCGTTCTCTGCCTGCATAAATTGCTGCCCCATTTAAAATTAAGTCCCAGTATGAGGTTATCAGGGAAATAGGATATCCGGGGAGAGAGGGGATAAGAGACGCGGGGATACAGGGATAAAAAAAGGATAACAACTCTTGATTTCCCCATAGTCCAATTATCAATTTTTACGAGTTAATACTGATACGAAAAACGGAACTTTAAATATTTACTGAAATGATAATTGGAATCTCAGCAAATATCTCTAAATACAATTGTCAAAAATCAATTTAGCTAAATTTAATGGTAGAGATAAGTAGAACTGTGCAAATAAACTGTAGACGCGGAGCGGCTGCTCGCAGAGTAGTATATAACGAAAAGTAAAGTTACCTAATACCATTTCACGAAAAATCTGATACAGATGTAAATCCTGAAAGCTTTGCTGCATCTAAGTTTTTTAATTGCGTTAGCGAAGCTCTTCCGAAGGAAGCATTGCGAATTGCGAATTGCGAATTGTGAATTGGTATAAAACCCTCTTCCCTTCTGCCTTCTGCCCTCTGCCTTCTGCCTTGTCATAACGACAATTTTTAACACCGACCTACTTACGATCGCACATTGTCATCTCTACTTTTTTAATGTTCCTAATGGCAGCCTACTAGATACAATAAGGGATGTCCGATACACAAACAAGCCTAAAATCTGTTGACTTCTGCATCTTCTACCCCACAAAAACCAACGTTCATTCTGATTGATGGACATTCGCTGGCATTTCGTTCTTATTTTGCTTTCGCGAAGGGACGTGACAAAGGCTTGCGTACCAAGTCTGGTATCCCCACCAGTGTTTGTTTTGGCTTTCTCAAATCGCTGTTGGAGGTAATCGCCAAGGAACAACCCAGCAATATCGCCATTGCCTTTGATTTGGGTTTACCTACTTTCCGCCATGAAGCTGATGATACCTATAAAGGCGATCGTCCGGGAACCCCTGAGGACTTTATTCCCGATTTGCAGAATTTACAGGAATTATTAGATGCACTTAATCTCAAAGTGTTGACGGCTCCAGGTTATGAAGCAGATGATATTTTGGGAACCTTGTCACAAAGGGCTACAAATGCTGGTTATCGGGTGAAAATTCTCACTGGAGATAGAGATTTATTTCAATTAGTTGACACAGAAAAAGATATCAAGGTTCTCTATTTAAGTAAAGAATCATTACAGCGATCGACTTCTGGTTTACCGGAGTTTGGAGAAGCGGAAGTTAAGGAAAAGCTGGGAGTTTTGCCTTCGCAAGTTATTGACTATAAAGCCCTTTGTGGTGACAGTTCTGATAATATTCCTGGTGTGAAGGGAATTGGCGATAAAACCGCAGTTCAACTGTTAAATACCTATGGTTCCCTTGATCGAATTTACGCTTCATTAAGTGAGATGAAAGGCGCAACTTTGAAAAAATTGACAGATGGCAAAGAAGATGCAGAAAAATCTCGTTATTTGGCGACTATTGTTCAAGATGTACCTCTGGAAGTAAATCTTGAAGATTGTCGATTAAAAGGTTTTGATACAAATAACCTCACACCCATTCTCGAAAAATTAGAATTTAATTCGTTTCTTGGCAAAATCAATCAAATTCAAGAACGTCTTGGTGGTGTTGCTACAACTGATATTTCCTATATTTCCTCTGCTAATACAGCTAATCAAACTACTCAAAGCTCGAATAATGTTGTTTCTCCTCTCAATTCCAGTAACGATTTTGATTTATGGTTTTGGAGTGCAGAAGATAGCGATGCATCACAACAACACCAATCTACAGCTAATATTCAACCACGTATTATTGATAATGAAGCAAAATTAAATGACTTAATTAAAATATTAAAAGAACACACGAACCCGCAAATACCAGTCGCTTGGGATACAGAAACTAGTGATTTAGAACCTCGTGATGCTCAGTTAGTAGGTATTGGTTGTTGCTGGGGTACAAAAGCGGATGAAGTTGCTTATATTCCTCTGAATCATAGCCAAGGGGAAAATTTAGATTTAGCCACAACACTAGCAAAACTCAAACCAATATTGGAAAGTGATAAATATCCCAAAACTTTCCAAAATGCAAAATTTGACCGTTTGATTTTTAAATGTCAAGGAGTTAATCTCGCTGGGGTTGTATTTGATCCCATGCTAGCTAGTTATATTTTAAATCCCGATTATAGCCATAATTTAAATGCAATTACTGAACGATATTTGGGTATATTTTTAACTAGTTATCAAGATTTAGTTCCCAAAGGTAAAACTATTGGTGATATTGATATTCACAAAGTTGCTTATTACTGTTGCTTGCAGGTTCATGCAACATTTCAATTAGTCGTTAAACTGCGTGAAGAACTGGAAAAAAATGCGATTTCCTTAAAACTCCTTTTGGAAGTTGAACAACCACTCGAACCTGTTTTAGCCGAGATGGAATATCTAGGAATCCGTATCGATACTGCTTACCTCAAGGAACTTTCCCAAATCCTAGAAACTGATTTAGCTAAATATGAACAGCAAGTTTATGAAATTGCTGACGAGAAATTTAATTTAGGTTCACCGAAAAAACTGAGTCAAATACTGTTTGAAAAGCTGGGTTTAAGCACTAAATATTCCCGCAAAATTCAAACTGGATACTCTACAGATGCAGGCACTCTAGAACGTTTAGGTGAAGTTGATAAAACTGGAATTATTGACGCAATTACAGAATATCGCACCCTTTCCAAATTAAAATCTACCTATGTCGATGCATTGCCAAAATTAGTACGTCCAGATACTCAGCGTGTGCATACAGATTTTAATCAAACCGCAACATCAACTGGACGTTTATCCTCATCGAACCCCAATTTACAAAATATTCCCATTCGGACTGCATTTAGCCGCCAAATTCGCAAAGCATTTCTACCCGAATCTGGATGGTTAATGGTAGCTGCCGATTATTCACAAATAGAATTGCGGATTTTGGCACATTTAAGTGAAGAACCAATTTTGCTCGAAGCCTATCAAAACAACGAAGATATTCATACAGTCACCGCCAGATTAATGTTTGAAAAAGATGATATTTCTGATAGCGATCGCCGGGTTGCAAAAACAATTAATTTTGGCGTAATCTATGGTATGGGTTTCTTGAAGTTTTCACGTTCCACTGGTGTTGATAAAACTTTAGCAAATCAGTTTATTAAGCGTTTTTATACACGCTATCCCAGAGTTTTTGAATATTTGGAAACTGTGAAAAAGCAAGCGATTACAAATGGATATGTCGAAACAATTTTAGGTCGTCGTCGCTATTTTGATTTTACAGGTGAAAGTCTCAGAAAGTTAAAAGGTACTAATCCCGAAGATATTGATTTGACGAAACTAAAAAATCTTGGTGCTTACGACTCTGGCTTACTTCGTGCGGCTGCTAATGCACCAATTCAGGGTTCTAGTGCTGATATTATCAAAATTGCTATGGTGCGAATGCAAGAAGTTTTGCAAAATTACCAAGCAAGATTATTGTTACAAGTCCATGACGAATTAGTTTTTGAGGTTCCACCCCAAGAATGGGAAGAATTACGAGTAAAAATTAAGTCGGTAATGGAAAATGCAGTCAGCCTGCGAGTGCCTTTATTAGTTGAAGCCCATGCTGGTGATAATTGGATGGAGACAAAATAAGCCTTGCGGAATCATTCTCAGGAAATCTGAACCACCACAATCGAACACAACTGGCAATAACTTGAAAACAGGATTTTGATGATGCTTTACGATCGCTCGCTGGAATGGTTAACTGTATTTAGTTATGTCACTTTGACGCTGTTTGTGATTGGCTGCATTCTGGTAGCGGGAAAAAATAAAGCCTGATTACAGCTTAAAAAGCTTAAAAATCATCTTCAGAGAAAAATTCTGGCTCCTCATCTAATTGGGAATTATTCTCTCCCGAACCGACAATATTCCCCAGAGTTTTTAAAATAGTCGTGCTAATTATCCCAATACCCACACTCAACGCCAAAATAAAACCAAAGGGTATTTGGATTGATTGGTAAGAGAGAAACCTTAAAGATACTGGTTCACCATTTTTCATCGCGATAATCGCAATTACCACTACCCAAAAAGCTATAACTAGTGATGTCAATAGGCTCGCGATCGTTTTCATTTTTATTAAGATATTTAACTTTTTGTAAATTTTTGAGAATTCTCTATTAGAGATTTTAGCTTCAAAATCAGCAGATACCATACTAGTAATAGCTGACAAAACAAGAATGTAGAGTAATATATCGACAAATCAAATATTGAAGCCAGTTTGAGAAGTGGAAAATTGGTATCCAAATATATCTTTTACATTTGTCACAATATATATAGCTGAGTATTCAGTAAATTCTGGAGTCATAGAATTTCCATTCTCTGGTGCTTTCAACTCAAATTTGAGTATAAGAAGTAACCACAATTAAGCTCTCACCAGTATAAGCTGTATAAAATAGCTATTAAAACAAGGTTTTACTGTTGTAGTAAAACTAATCCCCATATATACCGTGCATGGTTGAATTGGAACTTTTTAATTAATGCGTAGTGGTGAGCTGTTTAAACGATTCAGGAGTGATGTTTTTTCCCAATTTGTCCTTTGAAAATCCCAAATTACCAGCCAAAAACAAATAGTTCAGAGTATAAATACTTATCTAGTTTTAATCTGCATCAAATTTCATTCCCTTGATGCTGGATTTTGTCAATATCTTTAAACTCGGCTAATTTTCAGATAATTTTAAAACTCGTATTCAATACCACTAACCCGGAACAATGTCAACCCCTGAGCGACCATTCGCCAGTTATCATCTTTGGAGTTTAGTCACCCCAGCAGCAGCACAACAACGCTGGCATTGCCAGATGCGAAGGGGATTTATTAAGGCGCGTCAACACGAACCACAAGTGCAAGCGCTGCTCAAAAATGTGAGTGCATCACAACGCATTGGGTTGTTGGCACAAAAAGGAGTATACGAGTTTCATTACAATCCTAGGCTGTTGAAAGCAGATAATGGGGTAGAAAAAGTTGCAGAGTTATTAAAGTTAAGGGAAAACAGCGAAGAAGTTCAACAACGAGTGCTGCAAATTTTGAGGAACTACCACTCATCCCCAATGCTTTCCGATAAACGGATTTTACTATTGACGCGGGGTGATGAAGGTTTTCCCAAAGCGATCGCGATTGAAAAAGAAAATTATAATTTTCGCTTGTATGCTTCGATGGATTGTATTTTCATCGAACAGGATGTGACATTTACATCAATGTCCCATGTACGTACTTTACACATTTTAGATTTTAAAACTGGGAAGTCTCCATTCGACTTACGCCAAGCTTTAGTCTACTTGCTAGCAGTTCGTTATCTATATCCTGAATATCAAGCTGTCGCATCTTTTTATAATTTAGAATTAGGTAAAAAATCAGAGTTAATTGTTATTTCTAATAGTGAACTAGATCATGTTGAAACTGAGCTAGCTGATATTGCTCAAAAACATCAGCAAGATATGTATCTTTTTCATAAACAAGCTCAAAAATTTAGTAGTATTTTCCCCCCAAATCCTGGTCATCATTGTCGTTTTTGTGCATTTAGAACAATTTGTCAATTCTCGAATTGTAGTGTGGATAAGCACGAATAGAAGACCGTTGATAAACTAAATATTCAATCTTGTGTTCACGTTAAATCAAACCGTATTTCCATAGTTGAACCTTTTTATATCTTTTGTATATCTTTGTTTTCCCAGATTCAAAATATATACTTTGCGGCAAAATGTAGAAGCTTTGATTTAAAGTAAAGATGACTAATTTATCAAACTAAAAAAATGTCAGCAGAGTATGGCTTAATTGGGGATTTTACCACTGTTTTGGGAACATCAGCTTTTGGAGGATATTTAGCTACCAAATCGCGTCAACCCGTTTTGCTTGGTTATATACTCAGTGGCATGATGATTGGACCTTTCGGTTTCAAGCTTCTCAACGATATTACCCGAATTCAATCTCTGGCGACGATTGGTGTAGCTTTTTTATTATTTGCACTTGGAGTCGAATTTTCTTTAGCAGAACTCAAGCGGGTTAAAGATATTGCCTTCAAAGGTAGTTTGTTACAAATTGGTTTGACTGCTGCTGTGGTTGCCATTGTGACTATTCTGTTAGGGTGGGTTAATGGCATAATTCAAGGTAGTTTTTTAGGATTAACCCTTTCCCTATCTTCAACGGCGGTTGTCCTTAAAAGTTTGGCAGAGCGGGGAGAAACAAATACAATCCACGGTCAAGTAATGCTCGCAATTCTGATAGCTCAAGATTTAGCATTGGGATTGATGCTGGCATTTTTACCCGCTCTGAAAGAACCGAAAACTCTTCTTTTAGCCATAAGTATTGCATTATTAAAAGTTTTGGTTTTTCTCATATTTGCTCTAGTATTTGGTCGCTGGATTGTACCTAACTTAATTAAGCAGGTTGCGGCAACTGAAAATACAGAATTATTTCTCATCACGGTAATTGCTATCTGTTTAGGCGTTGCCTTAATCACCAATTATCTGAGTTTATCAATTGAAATGGGTGCATTTGTCGCCGGTTTAATGATTTCCGAGATTGACTATTCAGACCATGCACTAGCCAAAATTTTACCTTTAAGAGATACTTTTTCCTGTCTTTTTTTTGCATCAATTGGTATGCTGATAAATCCAGCCATTTTAATGCAAAACTTTGGTGTAATTCTCGGTTTAGTAACATTAGTAATGTTCGGGAAAGCAATTATCATCTTGCCGATAATTCTGAGGTTTGGCTATTCATTGAAAACGGCAATGATTACTTGTCTAGGTATTAATCAAATTGGAGAATTCTCCTTTGTCTTGGCTTTAGAAGGTTTACAGGACGGGTTAATTCCCGAAAAAACCTATTTACTACTATTGGGAACAACCGCAATTACCCTTGTACTTACTCCCATCTGTCTAAATATTGCTCCTCACTTAATCAACAAATTAAACGACATAGATTTTCTGAACAAATATTTGCGGAATTTTACCGAACCAAAACTACTATCCATCCCCGAAAATATGAGTGGTCATGTAGTAGTTGCTGGTTATGGCAGAGTCGGGCAAATCATCGTCAAAATTCTCCAAAATCAAGGATATCCAATTTTAGTCATCGAAAATAGTGAAGCTGCAATTCAAAGATTGAGAATACAAGAAATTCCCTATATTTTTGGTGATGCAGATTCCGAATTAGTCCTAGAAAAAAGCTATTTAGAAACCGCAAAAGCTTTAACCATTGCACTACCCGATCCTGCTAGCGCTCGCTTACTTTTGCAAAGAGCATTAAGAATTGCACCAAAATTAGATATTATCGCGCGATCGCACCATAATCACGAAATAGATGTACTGACGCAAATGGGGGCGAAGGAAGTCGTCCAACCGGAATTTGAAGCAGCCTTGGAACTGGGGGCGCATCTCCTGAAAACTTTAGGGGCAGTCGAGCATCATATCTACAGTGTAATTGCTGACATTCGCGCTGACAAATACCGAAGTATTCGACCAGAACGAGAATAGTATCCTCACAATTTCCTCAAATTATCTGCGTATAACAAAAGTGTGAGACTTAAGAGCGCCAGATCAAAATCAAAACCTCTCTTAAGCAGCAGTCACTCAATCCGTAGAAGGAAATTTTTCCCATGCTGGAAACATTCGTAAATCCACAAATCAACCAGGATGCAAGAGAACAAGCGTTGGTACTACCATTTGCAGCAGTCGGGATTGTAGATATTCCCCTTGTCGGTGGTAAAAACGCTTCACTGGGAGAAATGATTCAGCAGTTAACACCTAAGGGTGTACGAGTTCCCACTGGTTTTGCTACAACTGCTCGTGCTTATCGCTACTTTATTGAAGCTGCTGGTTTAGAAAAGCAACTCCGGGAAGTGTTTGCCGATTTAGATGTGGAAAACATGGATAATTTGCGTCAACGGGGTCAAAAAGCCCGATCATTAATGTTGCAAACCCCATTTCCACAGCCATTGGAAGATGCCATCACTCAAGCATACAAACAATTGTGTGAGGAATATGGAACTGACACTGATGTCGCAGTTCGTTCCAGCGCTACGGCGGAAGATTTACCAGATGCTAGTTTTGCTGGACAACAAGAAACTTACCTCAATGTCCACGGTTTACCAGGAGTTCTCGAAGCTTGTCATAAATGTTTTGCATCAATTTTTACAGACCGGGCAATTTCCTACCGTCAAATCAAAGGGTTCGACCATTTTAGTATTGCCCTTTCCGTCGGTGTCCAAAAAATGGTGCGATCCGATTTAGCAGCATCGGGTGTGATGTTCTCCATTGATACCGAGACAGGATTTAAAGATGCGGCATTGATTACTGCTGCCTACGGTTTGGGTGAAAATGTTGTTCAGGGTGCAGTCAATCCTGATGAATATTTGGTCTTTAAACCTACATTAAAACAGGGATATAGCCCAATTTTAAGTAAACGTTTGGGAACCAAAGAAATCAAAATGATTTATGACATGGGAGGTTCTAAACAAACTAAAAATGTCACGGTTCCAGAGTGCGATCGCACTTTATTTGCCCTTACTGATGCGGAAATTATTGAATTGGCACGTTGGACTTGTTTAATTGAGGAACACTATTCTCAAGTGCGTGGTATTCATACTCCTATGGATATTGAATGGGCAAAAGATGGGATTAGTAATCAATTATTTATTGTTCAAGCCCGACCGGAAACAGTACAGTCGCAAAAAGCCAAAAATCTGTTGCGTTCCTATCACTTAAAAGCTAAAAGTGACGTAATCATCTCTGGACGCGCGGTGGGAGAAATGATTGGACATGGCAAAGCCAGAGTAATTTTAGATGTGCATCAAATTAACCAATTTCAACCGGGAGAAGTATTAGTAACTAACCGTACAGACCCGGACTGGGAACCTATTATGAAAAGAGCGAGCGCAATTGTGACAAATACGGGAGGTCGTGTCTGTCATGCGGCAATTATCGCTAGAGAAATGGGTATTCCGGCAATAGTTGGTTGTGGAAATGCGACCAAATTAATTAAAACTGGGGATGAGATTACAGTATCTTGTGCAGAAGGGGAAACTGGCAATATCTATCGTGGATTGTTAGATTATGAAGTGCAAGAAATTCCCTTAGAAAAACTGCCCCGCACCCGCACAAAAATCATGATGAATGTGGGTAATCCTGAAGAAGCATTTGGTTTAAGTGCAATGCCTAATGATGGTGTGGGATTGGCAAGAATGGAGTTTATTATTGCTAATCATATTAAAGCCCATCCCTTAGCGTTAATACATTTTGACGAGTTAGAAGACGAACTTGCGAAATACAAAATTGCCGAATTAACACCACAATACGAAGATAAAACTGAGTTTTTTGTCGATAAACTTGCCCAAGGTATTAGCACAATTGCCGCCGCATTTTATCCCAAACCAGTAATTGTCCGTCTCAGTGATTTCAAGAGTAATGAATATGCCAATCTCTTGGGCGGAAAACAATTTGAACCAACCGAAGAAAACCCAATGATTGGCTGGCGAGGTGCATCACGTTACTACGATGAAAGATATCGTGAAGGCTTTGCTTTAGAATGTCAAGCGATGAAAAAAGTCCGTGATGATATGGGTTTAACTAATGTCATTTTAATGGTGCCATTTTGTCGAACCCCCCAAGAAGGTAAACGAGTCCTCGCAGAAATGGCAAAACATGGATTAGTGAGGGGAGAGAATAATTTAGAAGTTTATGTCATGTGTGAATTGCCGAGTAATGTGCAACTTGCAGATAAATTTAGCGAAGTTTTTGATGGTTTTTCAATTGGTTCTAATGATTTGACTCAATTGACTTTAGGATTGGATCGAGATTCAGAATTAGTTGCACATTTATTCGACGAACGTGATGAAGCTGTCAAACGCACTATTGCTCAAGCTATTCACACCGCCAAAGAATATGGACGTAAAATTGGTATTTGTGGACAAGCACCTAGCGACTATCCAGAATTTGCCCGTTTCCTTGTTCAAGAAGGTATTGATTCTATTAGTCTTAACCCTGATTCTGTGTTGAAGACGTTGTTAGAGATTGCCGCAGCAGAGGAGAATTAGGAGTTAGAGTTGATTTAAAATTCGTCTCTCTTCAACTCGATCGCTAGTAACGCCAATAATTGTAGAGACATTAATTAAAGCTAAATAAATCTTCAATTTAATGCCTCTACATAATACATAAAAAATAACAGAGGTAATAATTATGTTTCACAAAATCTTAGTTGCAGTTGATAACTCTCCAGTGAGTACAAAAGTATTTGATGAAGCAGTAAATTTAGCCAAAGAGACAAATGCAAATTTAATGTTGGTTCATGTTTTATCTCCATTTGATGAATCTTATCTGACTTCATCTGGAGCTTATTCGAGCAGCTACTATCCCACTTTTAATGCCAATAATATTGAATATTACATGGGAGTATGGGAAGAATTAAAAGAGGAAGGATTGAAGTATTTAAATATGCTTGGCGATGAAGCTAATAAATTGGGAGTCCCTACAGAAATAACCCAAAATTTAGGCGATCCAGGCAGAACAATTTGTGAACTTGCGAGTAATTGGAACGCTGATTTAATAATTATTGGTCGTCGTGGTCGTAGTGGTTTAAATGAATTTTTCTTGGGTAGTGTGAGCAATTATGTTTTGCACCATGCACCTTGTTCTGTTCTGACTGTACAAGGAAAAAATATTGTCAAAGCAGAAGAAGTAGAAAAATTAGAAACAACCTCATTTTAAATTTGTGTTTTGAAGTTGCGATCGCTCACTGATAACTAATTCCAGAGGTGACTGTAATGACTGAAATCAATGGTATTTGGGATGTAAAAGCAAAAGATTTTCCACAAACAGCAACCACAGCAGCAAAACTGAAGTTTCTTCTGAACTATGCCATACTTGCACCTTCTAGTCATAATACTCAACCCTGGCGTTTCCAAATTACTGCTAATGCCATTTATCTCTATGCTGACAGAACTCGTCTGTTACCAATTGCTGATCCCCAAGGGCGAGAGCTAATTATTAGTTGTGGTGCTGCTTTATTTAACTTACGTATGGCTATACGTCATTTTGGTTACATGGAAAAAATCACCACTTTTCCAGAACCCGAAAAACCTGATTTATTAGCTTGTATCGAATTAGGCGAGCATCTACAACCTAGCACTGATGACGATTTGCTATTCCGGGCAATTCCCCGGCGACATACCAACAGACATGATTACCAAGATTGGGATATTCCAGAAACATTTTTCAAATGGTTACAGAAAGATGCTTCACAAGAGGGTGGATATTTACATGTAGTCAAAAACGGCACAGTTCGTCGTACTATTACTGACTTAGTTGCAGAAGCCGACCATTTACAAATGGCTGATGCAAATTACCGCAGTGAATTAGCTACATGGATGCGTCCTAGTAATAGTAAGAGTCATGATGGTATTCCTGTCTACGCTCATGGTATAGACGAATACTTTGATTTTACGACTCCCTTATTTGCTCTTGTTTTACGAAATATTAATATGGGTGATTCTGTTGCCGAACATAGTCGCAAATTACTAGAAAATTCTCCGGCAATTATCGTTTTAGCGACTGAAACAGATACACCTAGTGACTGGTTAGCAATCGGACAAGCATTAGAACGGGTATTGCTGCGGGGACAAGTAGTTGGGTTATCTACATCTTTTTTAAATCAGCCAATTCAAGTACCAGAATTACGCAGTCAATTAAGCCAGTTGCTCGATTGTTGTGCCTATCCACAAATTATTTTGCGTTTGGGTTTTGGTGTGGAAGTAAAACCAACGCCGAGACGCTCTGTTGATGAGGTTATGAGTTCAAGCTTGCTGGTTTAATCTCTGGAATTGGTGTTATATTTCCACGCCTGAGGTTTTTCTTCGCTTTAGTTCCTATTTTCGGCATTATTGCCTATACAATCATTTATTTCTACCAAGAATATCAACAGGAAAAGCAACATTTTTTATAAAATTTTGTATCAAAGAAGGTTTTGAATATGTCTAACAACTATCAGCAAAAAATTACCTCGCTGTGGAATGTTTTTCTCTTGGGAACTTTGTTCCATACTCAATTAGGTTTAATGCCACTATTCCACGGTTTAAGCGTTGCTCATCCTAATTTACATGCTCATGATTTCAAGGATATATCATCTATTTTGTGGTTAATGTTACTTTTTTTTGTTCTGCCAATCTTGGCAATTATTGCCACTAACTTTACTAATTCCCGAAGCTACAGATTTACTCACTTTTGCTTGACTATTATCTATTCTGTGATGAATTTCATTCACTTAGCTATGGATTTAAATGTCAAACCAATTATTTGGTCACAAATTACTTTGATGTTGATTTTATTTTTGATTGGTTTGTTATTAAATATTGTTTCATACCAATGGATACGGGAAGGAATGCACAAAAAACAATTACATATTCAAGGGAGTTAAAAATTTTGGATATTTTTTTGGGTATTCTTTGGGAGAGAACGTGATTTTTCCCCTACAGTCACTTGATTAGTTTTAATTGTCACTATGTACTTAATAGATTGACATTAACATTGATGTTAAGGTTTAGGCTGAAGAAGTTGAGATGATTGACTTCTATGGATTTACCATTGGCATCAACTAGGAACTATAAAACCCAACTCAAAACCCTACTTCAAGAACATCCCGACGCTATTGCGGCTATTGTATGTGCCATCTTTGTGGTTGTGGGTTGGTTGGCGCTGCACTTAAATTGGATTTCCCTGGCTTTGTTTTTACTTCCGGTTGCTTATGTGATTGGTGGATATGGGAGCGCTAAGGAAGGGTTGACAACACTCTGGGAAGAAAAGGAGCTTGATGTTGATTTATTAATGATTGTTGCGGCTCTGGGTGCTGCTATTTTGGGTTTGTGGCGACGGGAATATTATTTAATTGTTGATGGTGGAGTGTTAATTCTCATTTTTGCGGTTAGTGGTGCATTGGAGGGTTATGCAATGCAACGCACTGAAAATGCAATTCGCAGTTTGATGAGTCTTACCCCCGATACGGCGAGGATATTGGTATGTGGGGAAGAACGAGAAGTTAGTATTAATAAATTACTGGTTGGTTCACTGGTAATTGTCAAACCTGGAGAAATGATTCCTTGTGACTGTATTATTACTGATGGATTTAGTAGCATTAATCAATCCGCAATTACAGGTGAATCTTTACCTATAGAAAAAACAATTGGTGATGAAGTTTTTGGTGGGACAATTAATGGGAATGGAGCCTTGAAATTGCGGGTACATCAACCACCCGAATCTAGTTTAATTCAGAGGATTGTGAAACAGGTTTTGCAAGCACAAACCGAAGCACCGCCATCACAGTTATTTTTGGAAAGGTTTGAGCGGAGTTATGCGAAGGTGATTGTGTTTGTTGGCGTAATTTTGGCAACTTTACCGCCGTTTATTTTAAATTGGGATTGGGAAACGACGATTTACAAAGCTCTCATTTTTCTCGTTGTGGCATCTCCCTGCGCTCTCATGGCTGCAATCATGCCAACATTGCTATCGGGAATTGCCAATGGTGCTAGACAAGGAATTTTATTCAAAAGTGGTTCCCATTTGGAAAGAATAGGGAAAGTAAATGCGATCGCATTTGATAAAACTGGTACTCTGACTACAGGGAAGCCGGAAGTGGTTGAGATTATCCCTGTATCTGGTTGTTCGGAAATTCAAGTTTTGCAAATCGCCGCCGCAGTGGAATTATTTTCTGAACATCCCATTGGGAAAGCAGTAGTCAATTTTGCCGAAATCCGCAATCTGACATTACCCACAGCTAATAATGTTCAAGCCTTAGCTGGATTTGGGATTACTGCGGAAATCGACAATCAAAAAATTATCTTGGGAAAAACTGGTTTGATTCAGCAGGAAGTGGGCGAAATTCCTCAATCCTTAATTCAATTAAGTCAAGAATTAGCAGCCAGCGAAAAAACTATCATTTGGGTAGCCCAAGCCGGAAAAATATTAGGATTAATTACAGTTGCAGATAGCATTCGTGAAGAAGCTAGATTTTTAATCCAAAAATTGCAAAAAATGGGGATACAAAAAGTGATTATGCTAACAGGGGATAATCAACTCGCTGCCCAAAATATTGCTCAAAAGTTAGGAATTACAGAAGTTTATGCCGAATTATTGCCGGAAGATAAAGTTAGCATTATTAAACAGTTGAAAAAAGAATATGGCAACGTGACAATGGTTGGTGATGGCATTAACGATGCGCCCGCAC
Source organism: Calothrix sp. UHCC 0171 (assembly GCF_034931845.1). Taxonomy (NCBI): domain Bacteria; kingdom Bacillati; phylum Cyanobacteriota; class Cyanophyceae; order Nostocales; family Calotrichaceae; genus Calothrix; species Calothrix sp. UHCC 0171. The sequence continues at coordinate 44,584 of NZ_JAYGHN010000016.1, read as the reverse complement.
TAGCTACCGCAACAGTCGGCATTGCCATGGGTATTGCTGGCAACGATATCGCTTTGGAAACAGCAGATATAGTCCTAATGTCAGACAATTTGGCTAAAATTACCACAGCAATAAAATTAGGCGATCGCACTTTAAAAATTATCAAGCAAAATATTACCTTTGCTCTTAGTTTTATCGTTGTTTTACTAATCGCCAACTTCGCTACCAATTTAACTTTACCAATTGGAGTGATTGGACATGAAGGTTCGACAATATTAGTTACATTAAACGGATTACGCCTATTGCGACAATAGTGAAAAGAAAGTAAAAAGGCAGGAGGCACAAGGCAAAAGCGCAAAGTAGACGGTGTCGGCTTTCGTCACGTCTAACTTTGTAAGAAGGCAAAAGAAAGAGAATTTTATCAGCTTTTCAACCATTTTTAGATGGTAGCTTTATTTCCGCCCTTGTTAGCAATATTAAGTCTGTTAATCACTGACGATTAAACTGTCTCCTTATCTCCCCATCTCCTTATCTCCCCATCTCCTTATCTCCCCATCTCCCCATCTCCGCGTCTCCCTATCTCCGTATCTCCCCATCTCCGCGTCTCCCCATCTCCCCATCTCCGCGTCTCCCTATCTCCGTATCCAGACATGATATGATACTTTACTGTACGCAAATATCACTCAAAAATTCCTATTGAGTATAGGTTTGCAAATAATCAACTTGGCATAAAATAGGAGTCTTACACAAGTCAGTATATTTTTTAAGTAAAGTCACCAGGGCTTGCTCGTGACTATAAAGTAACAATGAATGCATTTGATTTAGCTTTTACCCCAGCCTTGAAATTGGCAGAATTAATTCGCGATCGCGAGATTTCGCCGTTAGATTTAGTAGAATTATACTTAGAACGGATATCCCATCTCAATCCCCAATTCGGCGCTTATTTTACCGTTGCCGCCGAGCAAGCCATAAACGACGCAAAAGCCAAAACTGCACTACTGGCAACAAATCCGACAGAATTACCACCTTTTTTTGGTGTACCCATTTCCATCAAAGATTTAAATCCCGTTCTCGGTGTCCCCTGTAGCTATGGAACAGCAGCCTTAGTTAAGTATATCCCTGAGTATGAAGATGTCGTTGTCACTAAAATTCGCGAAGCCGGATTTATTATTCTTGGTAAAACTGCTACATCAGAACTAGGTTCTTTCCCCTACACAGAACCAACTTGTTTCCCTCCCTCCCGAAACCCGTGGAATCCAGAATATACCTCCGGTGGTTCCAGTGGAGGAGCGGCGGCGGCGGTAGCAGCAGGCATGTCTCCCATTGCTCAAGCATCCGATGGTGGTGGCTCAATACGTGTACCTGCTGCCTGTTGCGGCTTATTTGGCATCAAACCAGCACGCGGTAGAATCTCCCCAGCACCCGCAGGCGATCGCTTTGGGGGACTGGCGACAAATGGACCGATCGCCCGGACTGTGGCTGATGCTGCGGCACTTCTGGATGTCATGTCGGGGAATATACCAGGTGATACTTACACATTGCCGAAACCAGAATTATCATTTCTCTCGGCAAGTCGGCAAAAACCCGGTAGGCTAAGAGTAGCTTATGCTACTAGTATTCAGGCGATCGCGATCGCAGATACAACTTCCCAACAAGCTGTATTACAAACAGTCCAATTACTGCAAGAATTGGGACATACAACCACGGAAAAATGTCCTGATATTCGGGGTTTAGTCGAACCATTTCAAACCATTTGGCGAACTGGAATTGCAGCATCGGATGTACCTTTAGAAAGTCTGCAACCAATGAATCGTTGGTTAATCTCAAAAAATATAACTGCTACTGAATACGTCAAGGCAGTTGCCCAAATGCAAATTTTATCGCGACAAATCGCTAACTTTTTTAATGATTTTGATCTGTTGTTATTACCAGTATATCTGCATTCTCCGATTCGTGTGGGCGAGTGGTCTCATTTAAGCCCAGAAGATATATTTGAAAATATTATTCAATGGATTGCACCCTGTGCCTTAGCCAATGCAACAGGACTGCCGGCGATTGCTTTACCAGTCGGTTTTGATCAATTAGGTTTACCAATGAGTGTCCAATTTGTTGGCAAAGCTGCTGCGGAATCGACTTTAATTAGTCTTGCCGCCCAACTGGAAATGGTGAAACCTTGGGTGAATAAATTACCGAATTTGCTTCATTGATAATAGCTATTTGTTGCCAACTATGAAATACAGTCATGTCTAACTATTCGTGTAAGAATAAATTGAACAAGTAGTATGAGCAGCCTTCAGTCGAGCCGCGCTCATGTCGAAGTCTTGCCCACCTTTGGAAAATAGCAAGCGAGACGCTTGCACTACTTATTTTTATATGATTCCTAATTTGTGGGATTCCAAATATATTTTCCCCTTCTATCAATATAACCCGCACCACCAACAGCATATACTAATGCTAAATCATCCTGAAAACCCAAAGTCAAATCAAACTGTGGCGGAATCATCATTTTTCCAGTTTTATCGATAAAACCATATTTAGCATTTACCTTCACAGCCGCTAATCCTTGGGAAAAACTCATAGTCCGATTATATTGTGCTGGAATTACCATTTCTCCATTGGTATTGATAAAGCCCCATTTTTCCCTAATTTGTACTGCCGCCAAACCCTCGACAAAGTCCTCTGCATCATCAAAATTTGGCTTAATGACAAATTTACCCAACTGATTGATAAAACCATATTTATCACCAATTTGGACTGCCGCTAATCCTTGAGAAAATCTGAATGTACTTTCAAATTTAGGCAAAATGACTACTTTGCCATCAACATTAATATATCCCCATTTGTCATTAATTTGCACGGCAGCAAGTCCCTCATAAAAATGTAAGGCTGCTGCAAACTGTGGCTGGATAACTATTTTCCCTAAGTAATCGATGTAGCCCCATTTTTCCTGAATTTGAACTGCTGCCAAGCCATTTTTAAAAGCCAAAGCTCCATCAAACCTTGGTGGAATAACTACTTTACCAAATGAGTTAATAAAACCATATTTATTATCAATCATTACTAAGGCTAAACCATTAGCAAAAGCATAAGACAAAGGATATTTTGGGGTAATTACTCTCTTTCCTGTAGTGTCAATATAACCATATTTATTACCAACTTTTACCTGCGCCAATCCATCTACAAAAGACCATGCTAAATCAAACTGTGCAGGGATAATAATTTGACCATTTTGGTTAATAAATCCATATTTTCCGTTTTGAGTAATTCTATATAACTTTGTTGAAATTTTCTGATAATTCAAAGTTGTATTTGTTAAAGATTTATTTTGATTTTTTCCACTATTATCATTCAGCTTAGACGTTAAATTAGATGCTAAATTTGGATATAAAAAAAGAAGATTAGTTATACTAAAAAGCGTTAATAAAATTAGTAGATTTAGCTTTAGATTTAGCCTCTGAAAATGTTGCGTCATTGTTAACCCCATGCAGCTTGATTATAATTTTCAATTTCAACCAAGACATCTAGCCAATCAACTAGGTTCCCAGACTGCCTAATATCCGTGACTTCTTCAACAAGCCCAGATATTATCAGCAGTCATAAATTTGACACACCAAGTCAGTGAGATTTAGGCTTCTCCTATTTCCCAGCAGGGATTTCCTCATGAGACTCAATCATCAACTGCATTGTCTCAATTGCTAAATCCCGCAAGTCTTGATTGAGAAAAACAGTACCTTTTGCACCGAAGTGACGATCGAAAATTGCCACATTGCGACTATTACCATTGATGAATCCCTGCATAAAAGCAATCAAAGCATAGTTCACAGAGTTCAGAAATTTAGAATTGTTTTCCGGTAGCATACATGCAATACCTTCTCGCGAAAACGGGCGATCGGGTACTATTTTGAAAGCATCATGATTTTTCTCCGACTGTAACCAACCTTCAGCCAGGATGCCGTCGGATGCAAAAGCGTCAATCTTTCCTTGTTGTAAAGCTATGTATCCTTCCTTACGGTTTTTAAAATATACTAGTTTTGCTTTAGGTTGTACCCGGCGGATTGCCCTTTCGTTTGTGGTTTGTGACAAAACCCCAATCCGTTTACCGAGTAGAGATTCTGCTGTTCCCAGGTTGCTCTCCTTCTTCACCAACATTTGCGTACCTGTAACACCATAACTAACTGAAAAATCAACTTGTTTATCCCGTTCCCAAGTAAAACTACTTGCATCGCAAACAATATCAACTTGGCGCTGCAAAATCTTGGGGATGCGTTCTTCTGGGGGAAGGTTGACTAGTTTCAGTTGAATTTTTCTACCAAGTTCTTTTTCTAGTTGCTCTTTAATTAACACCAACATGTCTACAGAGTAACCAGCTGATTGACCTTTTTTATCAGTATAAGCAAATGGAATTGCGTCTTTGCTGGTACCAGCAGTTAGCACTCCAGTGCGTTTTATCTTTGCCATTACCGTTTCCGCAAATGCTTGCTGTGAGATACCTCCTACAAGCATAAGACTGAGGACGGCAACGAAATACTTGGTAAAGGCTATTTTCTGAGGCATTTTCATAACATAACTCCATGCGATCGCACAAAATCAAAATACTGCTCTTGAGAGAGAAGTTCCAATGATGGTTTAAAATACAGCATTTTTGCTACTTATGTACGCTCTATCACCATCTAAACTGAAAAATTTCTCAAGACATAACTGGCGATGCACTATTCATAATCTCAACATGAGACAGGAGTAATTGCGTCATGATTTATGCATTTTTCATACATGATATATCTAGCAAACAAAAGACAATATCCATATAATTCATAGTTGGCGTGTAGAAATATGATGTCTGTTTTTATTCCAGAATTATAAATTGATGAAATTATTCTGAGTCGTATTTATCAATAACCACAATTATTTCTTGATGAAAAATATTTTCTCATAAAAATGTATAAACTACCTACATAAATCTGCTCAATATATATTTTTTATTTCATATTTTTATAATTTTTTTGGTGTTTACTTATTGCCAGAAAGAATTACAATAGGAAATTAAAAGTGCTATTGCTATTGGATAACTATTTCCTTCTATCTGCGAGGTTAGTAATAACTTGATGGTTGTAGTTACTCCAGTCTTCTGAGGACGTAAGGAAGCGTAAAATCTTGCAATCTCTGTATTCAACAAGATTAATATGGGTATTTAACAGTTACTTTTACCTATATTAGTCAGAGTTTGCAAATTATTAATTTGGCATTTTTGTAACTGTAGATATACAGAAAAATATCTGAATTCTGTATGTTTAAATTGCCCAACATTTTCAAGCGTCCGAGATGAATAGCAGATATTGCCATAGGAAAGTTTGCTGATTTCGGCAATTTATCTGAATTTGTGGTTGGTGAGTAGTGATGGTTGTTAAGTGTTCATTTCATGGGTAGTGGGTAATGGTTAATAGAGTCATGGGTAATGGTTGATGCTTGGCTTGGTACTTAATAGGTAATACCTGATTTAAGCTCCAATAGATAATTCACTATTAACTAGTAACAATTAACAATTACTGCGGGAGTCAATAATCTAAAATAGAGATGCAAAATTCAAAACTGCGTAACTTAGTGACAGATAGCAATTCCCAATGGCTAGCTGCGCCAGCAGAATTAAAGCTGCTAAAAGATGAAATTCATGTTTGGCGGCTAGACTTAGATAGACCAGAGTCTCAATTACAGCAGTTTGTCAGTTTACTTTCCGATGACGAACTTGCTAGAGCCGATCGCTTATACTTCCAACAGCATCGGCAGCGTTTTATCGTCGGTCGCGGTATACTCCGGACAATATTGAGCAAATATTTGCATGTGTTACCGCAGGAGTTGCAGTTTTCCTATGAAGCTTTTGGTAAACCAGTTCTAGCCGAAAAATTTAGTTCCAGTAATTTGTGGTTTAACCTATCCCACTGTCAAAGTATGGCATTATGTGCCGTATGCTTAAATCGTCCAATCGGGATAGATTTGGAGTATATTCGTCCAATCACAGATGTTGTGACTTTAGCACAGCAGTTTTTCTCCCCCAATGAATATGCTGCCATGAAGTCGCTTCCTCCCAACCAAAAACAAGAAGTCTTTTTCCGCTATTGGACTTGCAAAGAAGCCTATCTCAAAGCCACTGGCGCAGGTATTTCTCAACTCCAACAAATCGAAGTCATTCTCAGTCATAACGAACCAGCCAAAATCAAAAATGCCTTAGATTGGAGTTTGCTAGAACTCTCTCCAGCACGTAATTCTATTGCTGCGATCGCTGTACCGGGTAATCGCGGCAGCCTGAAACTTTGGCAGTTTTAGTTTAGGGGAAAGGCAAGAAAATATACAGCAGTGGTTCGCCAAGTTAAAATTCACTGGTTGAGGTTAACGCGGAGATTTTTATCCCCACAAAGTTGCTTCGGTAAACCACTAACTTGCCTTTTCCTAATTCCAAAAATCAAGGGTGTATCTCATACATCCTTATATTTATCACAAGGGGAAAACCGTACTTATTGCCTGCACCCTATATTCAGCACCTACCTTACAATTATTAAGGGATACTTAACATATCTTCTTATTAACATTTGTTTGGAATCTTGTGTAAACCATGCAGGCAACTACAACTCATCCCACAACCTCAGTACCTGGTCAATATTGGCAATGGCGTGGATATAACGTTCACTACGTCAAGGCAGGAGAAAAACATCCCCACCGTCCACCATTGCTTTTGGTACATGGATTTGGTGCATCTACCGATCATTGGCGCAAAAATATTTCTGGGTTATCAAAAGACTTTGAAGTCTATGCCATCGACTTATTGGGTTACGGGCGATCGCAAAAACCAAAAATAGAATATGGTGGTAATCTGTGGCGGGATCAGTTGCATGATTTTATTACCCAAGTCGTTGGTGAAAAGGCTGTATTAGTTGGTAATTCTTTGGGAGGGTATGCGAGTTTGTGTCTGGCGGCACAGTGCCCCGATGCAGCTGCGGGGTTAGTATTACTGAATAGTGCTGGACCATTTAGCGAAGTGGATTCGACTGCGGAACCAGAAGGAATTCAAAGTGAGATTCAACCACCCCAGCAAACCGAGCTATTGCAGAAATTATTGGGTGATGTTGTGAAGTGGATTTTTAAACAGCAGTTAGCACAGTTTATTCTTTTTCAATACATGCGTCAGCGTTGGGTAATTAAAAAAACCCTCGAAAAAGTTTATTTAGATAAAAGCGCTATTAGCGAACAATTAATTGAAGATATCCATCGTCCATCTGAAGATGAAGGTGCATTTGATGTGTTTGCTTCCTTATTTACTAGTAAACCTCAAGGGGAAAAAGTTGATGTCTTGTTAAAGCAATTAACTTGTCCGTTGTTGTTACTATGGGGAGAAGCAGACCCGTGGATAAATGCATCGGAACGTTCACAGCAATTTCGCAAATATTATCCTCAATTAACCGAGCATTTTCTCAAAGCTGGACATTGTCCACATGATGAAGTTCCTCATCAAGTAAATCCACTTTTGCAAGAATGGGTTTTTTCGGTGAGTGCGAAGTAATACCAATTCTCCAAAAGCAATTAACAGATGGTGACGCGGAGACTTATTTTATGTGTTGCCAGATTTTGGAGAAAGGTTTACTTAAATCTTGCGCCTTACAAGTAAATACGTAAATCATCATATTTATAGTGATTGATTAGTCTCACTATTTATGTGTTATTTGTAGTCCATTTGAATGGACTTTATCTGTGAGACAGGGATTTACAATCCCTGGCGGACGGGAGCGTAGTTGAGTAATCGCAGAATACTGAGTTAAATTTATTTTTAACTCGCCCAAGGTGCAAGATGTCAGTTTACGGATTTTTATTTATATTTAATTTTTAGCCAAAGAATTATGAGATTAAACAACAAAGTAATCGCATTAGCGAGAATAATCGGTAAGGCATTGAGAGAAATACCATAAATTAACCACAGAAAAATGCCCGAATTAAAGGTGATAAGCATCAGAAAAGAAACATCTTGTGCTGATTTTCTTTGCCATGTTTTTAGCATTTGTGGCACAAAGGAAAATGTAGTCAAAGTCGCAGCTACTAGTCCTAAAATTGTGATCAAGTCCATATGGATACAACCCTTGTAACATCAAGTGAGCAAATCCGAATACGCCAATAAATTAACCGACGTAGTTGAACTACATCGGTTTAAAAACGATTGATGACGCTATCATTTTCCTGAGAAAAAACTTAAGCAAAAGCAGATGCTTGAGGTTTCGCAAAAATCATTCTACCTGCGGAAGTCTGTAAAGCACTGGTGACAACAACTCGAACTTCACCACCGACATAACCGCTACCTTCTTCGACAACAACCATTGTGCCATCATCAAGATAACCAATACCTTGGCTCGGTTCTTTACCTTCCTTGAGTATCTTAATATCAATATTATCGCCCGGTAAGTAAGTGGGGCGTACTGCATTCACCAAGTCATTTACATTCAACACTGGTACTTTTTGAACGCTGGCAACCTTAGACAAATTGTAATCATTTGTTAACAGTGTCCCGTTAATATCTTGGGCGAATCTTACCAATTTAGCGTCAACTGTGGCGATATCATCATAATCGGATTGATTAATAATAATTCGTTCGGAATAAGTTTCTTTAATCCGATTGAGTATTTCCAGTCCCCGCCTTCCCCGTACCCGTTTTTGATCTTTGCTAGCATCTGCGACTTGCTGTAACTCCTGCAAGACAAATTGGGGTACTATGATTTGTCCTTCCAAAAATCCAGTTTCTAGAAGCGTTTCAATTCGTCCGTCAATGATGCAACTAGTATCTAAAACTTTGGTGCTAGCTGGTTTAATAGTTCCCTCAACCAACATTGATTCGACAGTGCTAGTAGGATTAATGAAACGCATCAAACCACGTCCGTGGGTATCAGCGAGGTTCATCCCAGTGTACGCCAGTACAATGCTACCAACGACTGCAACCAGGGGTTTAATGAAACTAAAGTCAGAGGGGATGGGAAGTAAGAATAGAGGTGCCAGCATCAAGTTGGCAAGCAACAAGCCAACAATAAGACCGATCGCACGAGTTACAATGGCTTCAACTGGCATTTCACGGACTTGGGCTTCCAGTCGTCGATACCCTGTTTGAATTCTGAGTCCGAACGCACCGCCAATAATAGCGGCAAATGCAGCAACAACAAAGCGTAAAGCCTCCAGATTCGATACTCGACTTAGTGTCCCTTCCGGAAGTAAGTCGGTACTGAAAAACCCTACCCCCGCAGCTGCCAGGATGAATGAGAATATAATAATGGCATCTAGCATGGTATCTATTGGTTTCCTGCAACCGTAATTTATCAATAATATTGAGTGCTTTTTATATCATTGGCAGATTAGAGGTGGAAATATTTCATAAATATTTATCTAAATTTAGTCTAGTTTAGTTTTGTTAGTTGCACAAATAGAGGTGAAACTATTTGGCTAACTGAAAATGACGATTATGGGGTCATTTTTGTCACCTTTACTGACACTCTATCTACTTATTGGGCATTGAAATATGTCTGTATCTGCAAACATTATAACTAAAGAGCTATATTCTTTATATTCTTTAGCTTTTCATTATCTTGTAGATAAACAATTGTGAACTTAAGTTTTATTTATTTTCTGAATGATTAATCCTCCAACTTCCGCTTATGTGCATATCCCATTTTGCCGGAGACGGTGTTTTTATTGTGATTTCCCAATTTCAGTTGTAGGTGATAGTAAGCGTGGGGAAACATCTAGTGTGATTGCCCATTATGTTGAAGTATTATGTCACGAAATTGCGATCGCCACAGCTAGTTCCTCTGGGAGTCCTACACCAACACATCATCCACCTTTAACGACAATTTTTTTTGGTGGTGGAACTCCTTCGCTTCTCTCGACAGAACAATTACACCGGATTATCTCAGCTTTAGAAATGGGGTTTGGGATTGCGGCGAATGCAGAAATTTCGATGGAAATGGATCCAGGAACCTTTGATTTCGGACATATCCAAGGCTATCGTCATGCTGGGGTGACAAGGGTTAGTTTTGGAGTTCAGGCTTTTCAAGAAGAATTATTGCAAATATGTGGTCGTTCTCATCATGTTGCAGATATTTACTCCGCAGCACAGCTGATTCGCCAAGTCAATATGCCGGAATTTAGTTTAGATTTAATTTCCGGTTTACCGAAACAAAGTCTAGAAATGTGGCAAGATTCGTTAAAGAAAGCGATCGCTTTATTGCCAACACATATATCAATATATGACCTGACTATTGAGCCAGGAACAGCTTTCGGGCGTTATTACAAGCCAGGGGATCAGCCCTTACCTAGTGATGAAATGACGGTTGATATGTATCGCATGGCACAACAAATTTTAACTAGTGCTGGGTACACACATTACGAAATTTCTAATTACGCCAAAACAGGTCATCAATGTCGCCATAATCGAGTTTATTGGGAAAATCGACCTTACTACGGTTTTGGGATGGGTGCTGCCAGTTATATTGATGGTAAGCGGTTTAGCCGTCCTCGTAAGACTAAGGAATATTATGCTTGGGTGGAAGCGGGTGCTGTTGTTGATTGCGATGCCACACCAGCAGATGAGGAGTTATTAGATACGTTAATGCTGGGATTACGGTTAGCGGAGGGGGTAAGTTTAGAGAAGATAAAACAGGGATTTGGCGAAGAGAAGGAAAGGGAGATATTAAAGATTTTACAGCCATATTTTAGCGAAGGTTGGGTCGAGATGAGAGACCAAAGATTGCGGTTGACTGATCCAGAAGGTTTTTTATTTTCTAATGTCGTATTAGCACAGTTATTTACAGAACTGTAGTTTATATCGCTTCGTTAAATTGTATTTTTGCAAAATTGGAATGCTCCCTTTTAATATCCCCAATTATTGATAGCAAATTGAGAGGAGTATTTGCTATATTTTCTACCAAATTACTAATAAAAAACGACTTTACCCCCAATGGTAAAAGTCGCTTTGATGATTAATTTAAATGAACGCTATCTCTCTCAAATTGTCTCAGTTTGTGGTACCAAAGTCTGAGGGATCATGAACTGCACAAATAGTCAGCACGTACCCAACCACGACCCCTGCCAAATCCAACTAAATACCATGTATAACCATCATCACCCGTTGCATAGTCGAAGTAGCGTACCCGAACATTGTTCCTGAGTGTGGCGATAGAACCATAACTTGTCCCTGCATTCCCACGTACATTGAGGTAACCACTGCTAATACAAACTCGAAGATAAGTAGCTTGGCTCACTAATGTACCATTACTAACTTTAGATACACCATATCCACCGGGATTAGCATGACTGTAAGCAGTAGTTTGTGCTGCGCTCGCAGGTAAAGCCGAAGCGAAAAGAACTGCACTTGCCATAAATAATTTCAACACTTTAGACATGTCCAAAATCTCCTAAATTTTGTTTAAAAATGTGATAAGTGAATACAAGCAAGAGGACTTTAAATGTCTATTTGCAAAAACAAAATAGAGTTTTTTTTAAGATATTTCTGAGTAAGCTCTCTGTTGCTGTTCTTCTAATTTATGAGCAAGTTATCTGATCTCACCTGCGAAAAGATACGGAATTTTCTTTTGGTCGTAGCAAAATAATGGTAAAGTTTGTGAATCTCTCAGATATAATTCGTGTTATCTATTAAGTAATCATTTGTTAAATATTTTAGAAATTAAGCCCAGTGACAACTGAGAACGATAGATTTGTAGCAATTTCCAACTCAGTGGACGAATTAACTTCTCCTGTATTGCCAGAAATGCTGGATATCTGGCAAGATACTTTGAATTGGCAACCTAGTACCACAGAGCAAGCATTATTTCAGCAACTTTACGAATTAATTCTCGCCGGGAATCAAAAACTGAACCTCACCCGTATTACTGAAGCTTATGAGTTTTGGGAAAAGCATTTATGGGACTCTGTACGGGGATTTAAAGTTTTGTTAAACAAAAAAGCAGAAGATGCCTTAGCATCTTCTGCCCTAAAAATAATTGATATTGGTACTGGTGCCGGTATTCCTGGTATTCCTGCGGCAGTTACTATTGCCAACAGTACAGTTGATTTACTCGATTCTACTCAGAAAAAAATTACTTTTATTGATCAAGTACTAACAGAACTCAAGTTAGATAATGCGAAAACCATTGTTGGGAGGGCAGAAGAAATTGGACAATTGCGATCGCACCGTCAGCAGTACAATATAGCTTTAATACGTGCTGTTTCTTCTGCGACAGTTTGCGCTGAATACGCCTTACCTTTAATCAAAAAAGGTGGTTTGGCAATTATTTATCGGGGAACTTGGAGAGATGAGGAGAACACCGCTTTGGCAAATGCCGTACCCGAATTGGGTGGTGAAATAGAATGTATCGATCAATTTGCCACACCCCTAACTCATAGCATTCGTCACTGCCTGCACATACGCAAAATTGCATCAACCCCCGCCCAATACCCCCGTGCAGTCGGTGTACCCACACAACGCCCGCTTTAATTTGAGTAGGGGACAGGAAACAATTCCCATCCCCAATTACCTAATTTTCGATTAATTTAATGTTCGAGAAAATAAACTCTTGAACGGAAGGTTTACCATCAACATCAGTAGTAATTTCGCGACGATTGAGGATATAGTATTTACCTACTTTTTCATATTCGTCCACAAAATCACTCTTCCCACCCTTTTGCTCACCTGTTTTGGGGTCATGATACACAGAGTCATAGGTGTGAGATAAATAACCTTCACCTGTTTGATGGCTACTGAAGGTGTTGATTGTGACAACTACACCATGAATATGACGGTGAACCAAGCTGACTTCATTGTTGCGAAGTTTATATTTGTCGCCTTCAGCTTTTCCACCCATGAGGATTTCCACAGCACCATCAGCATCAGTAGCACCATAACGGAAACTGTTTTCACCGTGGGTTTGTTCAAAAGTGCGACGGACGCGGTGAACTGCGATTTCCCAAGCTTGCCCGTGGATAGCTTTTTGTGCTTCTTCGTCGGTGACACCCAGCACTTCCGCCTTCAAATTGGCACTAATTTTTACCTGTCCTTGGTATTCTTTGCCATCATATTTATAAGTAATATCCGCAGTGTAACCAGGAAAATCTTGATCCCAGGTATAGCGATTTTCGTAGGCAGCACGAAATAGTTCCTGAGCAGATACTTGTGTTGCTGTCATGTCATTCTCCTATAGACCGTTGTTTATGTTAGCTTTTTACTTGCTTCTGTTATTAGGATAGAAGTAATTGACTCACCTAGCCTAGACCCCAACTGGGTACACATATGGCAAATTCCCTGCAAAAAGTTTTAGGTGCGATCGCATCTTCCACAACCGAACGAGAATTGCAAATCGCCATCATGGAAACGGTTGGCGAACATTTTGACGTACAACGCTGGGGGATTTACCTTTTTGATGAGCAACCGCAAGTTAGGGTAAATGCTCAAGGTTTTGCCGATATCCCAGAGGTTTGCTTGCGGGGTAATCCTGTTGGTAAGTACGTCGTTGAGCGGCACGCACCCGCCCATGAACAATTAATCTTACCGGGGGGGGATTGGAAGGATTTCTGTACAAGAGATGACCATGCCCATGTGATGAGTGGTCCAATTGTGGCTGATGGTTGTCTCGTTGGTACGTTAAATTTAGCCCGCGCTACTGGTAATCCGGCTTTTACAGCTAACGATTTGGCTGATTTGAGTGCTTTGTGTTTACATCTGTCAGCAAAGTTGGCATCATTACGGGCAAAATCAAAAGTCACATTAAATAATTCGGCTTTGGCAAGTCGGTTAACTCCCCGCGAATTAGAAATTGCGGAATTGGTGGCGCAAGGGTTAACAAATAGTGAAATTGGCGAAAAACTTTGGATTACCCAAAATTCTGTTAAACAGGCATTGAAACGGATGTTTCGGAAGTTGGAAGTATCAGCAAGAGCAGAAATGGTGGCAAAATTACAAGAGATTTTGTCCTCAAAAGTTGGATTCAACTGACGCAAAGATATGGACGAGGTTGAGCATTATATATTAAAGTTTTAACAAGAAATACGCCTATAATTCTAAATTTTTGATATTTTCGTGTATTAATAGCTACTAAATATATTGCATTCAACAGTAATTTTTGGTAATTGTCAAAGTAAGAAATTTATCTGAAGTATGCTTAGAGAATAAGTATTAAATCATGAAATAGGAACGGCAAAACTGTAGTGTGGATGTTCTTGCTGCAATATTTCTATCACTTTTTATTATCAGAAGGTGGGTGAAAGCACATCAAGATTCCTTGAAAAAGACTCTCAGTTTATTGGCACTGCATCAAATCAAATATTACCTTAACAACCAGGGTTATTGTCTTACTATGTTCCTAATGCCAGAATCGCTTAAAACTATTAAGATTTTTGTTGCTTATTCTCCTTCCCATCAAGATGAGCAATTAAAGCAACTTTTAGCAAAGCAATTAGAAACACTGCAAAACAAAAATGTAGTTGTTTATTGGTATCAGCATCCAAAACCTGAACAACACAAAAAATCACTAGCTTCTGAAAATGGCAAAAATCTCAGCAATTTTGCGCCCTACGAAAATTTTCATCAATTGCATACTGCCGATATTATTGTGCTGTTGGTTAGTGGCGATTTTTTAACTTTAATTCAAAATCAAGTTGATTGGAATAGCGAAATAATTAAATTAAAAGAAAAACATGAACTTGGGGAAATTGTCGCCATCCCCATACTTTTAGATCGGATTCAAGGTTGGCAAAATTTATTAGGCAACTTTACCCCTCTACCAAAAAATGGGATGCCCGTTCAAAGTTGGCAAAGTCATGATGCTGCCTTTAAAGATATATTTCGCGGCATAGAAGCAGTAGTTGAAGAAATCAGAACATATCAGGAACGATTGCAAGAGTATAAGTCTAGTGTTTCCTCTACTATTCAACAAGAATTTCCACTAAGTAGTCAAGCAGTCAATAATTTAAACGATATCAAAAAATATTTAGCAATCAAAGATGCTGACTCTCAATTAATTGAACAAGAAATTATTACTCAAGCCAAGCAAGAATATAGCTATAAGTTACAACAATATAAACAAGAATTAATTCATTTCTTGAAAAATAAAAAGAGATTAGCAAATGAAGACCGTAGAAATTTACAGCTAATTCAACAATATTTAGGATTAAAGAATGAAGATATTATTAAAATTGAACAATCAGTGATTTCCAAAAAAACAACAAAAGATATTAGAAACATTTTTGCAATCGGATATAATTGTGCTGTGAAAATTAGTGCGATCGCTCTGATAATGGCTAGTGCTGCATCAATAGCAATTTTTGTGAGAATTGCTGCAAATCATGCCGCTAATAAAACTTTTGCCCAAGCAGAGATTAAGTTTGACAAAGGTGATTATCAAGGAGCGGTGCATGACTTTACACAAGTAATGAAAACTCAACCTCACAATATTGATGTATATATTGGACGAGGTAATGCCTTGACTTACCTCAAAAATTATCAAGCAGCTATTCAGGATTATACAAAAGTGATAAATATGCCTGCTGAATCTCCTGTTGCTTATATGAATCGTGCCGTTGTCAATTGTTCATTAGGTGATAAACAGGCTGCAAAACAAGATTATCAGAAAGCTGTGATTATATACAAAGAGTTAGGTGCATTGAATGAAATGCAACAAGCAAAAGCCAGATTGAATAATTTACAAAAATGTGCAGCAAGCAAATAGTTCTTTCCTGATAATTCAGGATTATCTTCGGCATCAACAATAGTTATAAGATGGAAAGAGTTTACTTGAGTTTAGGCGATCGCTCTTTTTCTCAAGGTTGATTTAACATACCCCTAAAAGCAAAATAATCTCAGCCATAGTGCTTCATTCAGAGACATGTTAGTGTGAGATCAATAGTTGATTAATTTCTTTTAACACTGGTTGAGTATCCCAACCACGGATAAACAGAATGAATAATCTCAACAGATTATTTCAGTTTGCCTCAAATATGGTCGTTCAAGGTCCACTATATGCGATCGCGAATGCCAGAATTCATTCACCCATTCCTTTAGAAGCGGCAGAAAACTGGAAGTTTTGGAATGATCAAAAATCGTCTTGGTTTGAGTCGTTAGTGAGAGCTTATCCTCCAAGCTCCAGACGAAAGGCATATCTGGATTCTATGCTTGCACAAGATCATGCTAATGGGATTGAAGCTCATTACGATATCTCAAATGAGTTTTACGGCTTATTCCTAGATACTAAGTACAGGTTTTATACTTGTGCTGAATTTCTCAGCGATACAGAAACCTTGGAAGAAGCACAAGAGAACAAGGCTAAATACCTACTTTCTCTGTTGAATATTAGTGGTAGTGAGAAAATTTTGGATTTGGGATGTGGTTGGGGTGCAATGCTGAGATATCTTCAAGATGCAGGTCATTGGGGTGAGTTAACTGGATTTACGTTATCAAAAGAACAGCTAACATATGCTAGGGAAAAATTAGGTCTTAATGTTTCCCTGACTAACTTTATTACTGCTCCATTTGAGAATGCACTTTATGATCGCATCCTTTCGATTGGAGCCTTGGAACATGTCAGACCAAAGGAGTTACAACAGTTATATCAGAAAATATATGATGCTCTCGCTCCACAAGGGCTAGCAGTACATCAATTTTTTTCCTTCGAGCGTGAACCTTACCCAGCTTCTGCAATATTATTGCAACTGTTTTTCCCAGGTTCTCTGTTAGTCATTCATCGTCATCATATTGAGGCGGCAGAAAGTGTTGGTTTTCGGATTACTCATGACTCAATCCACGACTATAAGCCAACTATAAGGGCATGGTATGAACGGTTGGTTGAAAATCAAGCAAGAGCATTAGAGTTGGTTGGACTAGAAATTTATAATCGCTACATGACTTTTTTCCCTGTTGCCTGGTTATTTTTTGTACAGAAAGAGGCTGAACTACATCGAATTGTGATGGAAAAATCTTCCCATTAATTACTGAACCTAGGGAATTTACAGCCATTTGCACATTTACTTTATTTAAGTATTAATACTAAGTTTATAGTGCATAAATATTGTATTTATTACTGCTATATCTATGCGATCGCACAACTGTGCAAGCTACTCAAGATACTAGCTTCTGCAAAACTCACATCATATCCGTCTAATCACTTACGATCAAAGTTCTCCGCGTCCCCGCGTCTCTAAGTTTCTGTGTCAGTCTTCATGAGCAGTATTTAAGCGGATATGACATTACATGCCCAAATGTCAACAGAATAAAGATAATTGAACTCAGTTCATCTGGAATCACCCCATCCCATTCTGTAGCTCAAGTTGTTACAACCACAACATTTTCCCTTTGAGTTAATGGCACGGCAACATTGACTTTCAGAGGTTTTTTTGGTACTGCCAGCACTCAAGTTATTTAACTAAAATATTTTAATTAAATCCGGTTAAGTAAAAATAATGAGTGTAGTTATGTACATATACAGATTTGATAGTCTGCAACTGGATTTAGCTTGTCGAAGAAAATACAACTAACGAGGAATGTCAAAATGTTCAAGAAATCTTTGATTCTCGGTTTACTGGCGGCAATGGCAATTGCACCTACGGCGTTTGCAGGCGAACAAATACAGGGAAACACCGAGAATACCAATATCAACGCCACTAATGTTGGTAAAGGTAACAGAATTCGTATTATCAACAGAACCTACGTGATTCAATCACAAGGAAGAAGAGCAAGAAAGCTGTTGTGTCAAGCTCCCAGCAACCAAACTCAAGGAAATGCAACCAATACCGCAATCAACGCTACAAATATTGGCAATCGCAATCGCATCAAAATTAATAACGTGACTAATGTTGTCCAAGACCAATCTACAAACTGTTCTAAAAACAAGAAGTAGTCCACCATTATCTTCTAAATTAACTGAATAACATATTCGCGACATCAACAGATATGTGTACTACAAAAAATATTTGTAGTACAATTGTAGTTATGACCAGTATATGATTGAAACAACCAATAAATAATCAAGAGACAATTAAGCTCAACAATCCTGGGATTTAGGGGAAACCCGGCTTCTCGGAGTCAAAAGTCAAGTATGAGCGTACTGACTGAATCAGAAACCAGGATTGTTCAGTCTTAACCATGAACTAATTACGAATTTCATGACTAACATTCGCAAACTATTAAATGAACTAGCAAACCAAGAAAAACAGCTACCACAGACTCAATTTGTCGCACCATGTGTAGCTGGGGGAAAGGTTCGCACGCGAATGTCGGGCATGATTTACACCTTCACACCCAAACCGCTTAATTTTCAGGGATGGGGAATATTTCAACCTGTAGACATACAAACAGCAGTTGTTGTTGAGGAAGCCAGCTTACCCCAGATTGGTGAATATTTACAGCATTTTCAACCATTGAAATTGCGACTAGCCCATGTATTACAGGGACAAACTTGGCTCGCATATCCCATCAATGAAGCTGATATGAAACAGCGTTACGGTATTTGTAAACCTGTGGCAGTAAATTTAGTTAGCGATGGAACTCGGTTTGATGTCATTATTGCTCGAACTGATGGAGCGACATGGTGGTTTGATGAGTGCGATCGCCGTTCTGATCCATTTGTGGTAGAACAATTAAAGGCTAATATCAAACGGGCAATTTTACCCAAACAATTACATTTCCCAGGTATTACCCCAGAAATGCGAACTGTTTACCATCTTGTTTCCCAAAAAGCTCAAGAATTTGATGCCTTGCATCAACAAACACGTGATGAAAACCGCTTGCGGGCTGCCTTAAAATTGGGTGGTGGTGAATTGCGGGAATTTCGCGATCGCCAAGACCATTGGGTAATAGAATGGATAACTGGTGATGGAGAATATCATACCAGTGCTATTTCTAAAGATGATTTGACAGTAATTAGTGCGGGTATTTGTTTGAGCGGAGAAGATGACAAATTTGACTTGCAATCTTTAGTTGCTGTTGTTGAACAACGGGACTTATTTTAACAATTCCTCCACCTGATGCTGACTCCATAGTGTCCGATATAACCCCGGTTGTTGGACTAGTTCCATATGGGTACCAATCTGGACAATGCGCCCTTTATCCATCACAAAAATGCGATCGCCTGCGGCGGCGGCGGCGAGTTGATGGGTGATAAAAATTACTGTCTTTTTCCGTGTTCCTCCTGAGAGATTATTTAAAATAGCCGTAGCAGTTTGATTATCGACACTGGAAAGGGCATCATCCAAAATTAAGACTGGGGCATCGATGAGCATGGCACGGGCTAAGGCTGTACGCTGTCTTTGTCCTCCCGAAAGGGTGATTCCTCTTTCGCCAACAATGGTTTCATATTGCTGAGGAAAATTGCTGATTTCCGGGTGGATTTGGGCAATTTTTGCGGCATTTTCTACTTCTGGAAATTCTGCAATTGGATCACCATAACGGATATTATTTTTGATCGTGGTGCTGAATAAAAAGCTATCCTGGGGTACATAGGCGATCGCACTTCGCAAGTCTTCTAAGGCAATTTTGGTAATATCTACACCATCGAGAAATATCTGTCCTGGGGCAATATCTAAAAGTCGCGGTAAGGAGTTTGCTAGGGTTGTTTTTCCTGAACCAATCGCCCCGACAATCGCAATGTTTTCTCCGGCTTCAATGGTGAAACTTAAGTCGTCTAAGGCTAGTGTTTGGCTACCGGGATAGCTAAAGCTGAAAAGCTTGGCTTGGATTTTTCCTTGGACTTGTGGGAGGTTGAGATGAACTGCGTCGGGTAAGTTAACAATTTGGGGTTTGGTTGACAGAATGGCTTCAATCCTATCTATACTTACTTCTCCCCGTTGGTAAGCGGTAATTGTAAATCCTAATAGTGCGGTGGGAAAGACTAATCTTTCGACGTAGATTAAGAGGGTGACAAAGTTGCCGACGGTAAGACTACCATCTGCAATCCGATTTGCACCTAACCAAATAATTATCAGCGAACTAATGCTAGCTAAACCCCCAATTAGGGGAAATAGAGTATTACGACTTTTGGCAAGTTGTAAATTAGCTGCGAGTAAATTTTTATTTTTTTGTGCAAAAGCCCGACGTTCATTGTCTTCTTGGGCGTAAATTTTGATTAAGGAAATACCGCTGATATCTTCTTGGATGAGTTCACTGATATCTGAAATTTTCTGCTGGACTTTCGCTTGTTCGTTACGCAGCTTATCACTATACAGATGTACCAGTAAAAACATAAAAGGATATATTGCCAAGGATGCCAAAGTTAAATCCAAGCTAATACTTAACATTACTGGTAATGTCAGCATGTAAGCAAATATGGTATTAACCAAACTTAAGACAGCAAATCCGAGTAAGCGGCGAATACTATCAACATCACTTGTGGCTCGACTAATTAAATCACCGGCTCGGTTAATTGCAAAATAAGCAGGCTCTAATGTCAGCAAATGTTCAAAGATTTTTTGCTTCAGGTCAAATTCTACCTGACGACCGACACCAAATAACCAAATCCGCGAAGCCATGCGAATTAACCACATTGCCGAGGTTAAACAAGCAATTGGTACGACATAATTTAGCACTTGGTTAATCGTAAATCCTCCAGAGAGCTTGTCAACTGCGGAACGTATCAATAGAGGGATGTAAACACCCAAACCATTTACAGTTAACAATGCCATAATTCCTAGAGTTGCTTCGCGCCAATGCGGAAGCAGGTAAGCACCCAGTTTTGCCAGTCTTTTTGATGTTGCCATTGCAGCAGTTTCGCTACTTCCCCTTTGGAGTTTGTACTAGTTTTAGTCCCGATTCTACTGATTATAAATAATATAGTTGTGGGAGTTTCAACTCTGACTCACGATAAAACCGACGCGGAGATTTGGAGACGGGGGGACGCAAAGAAAAATTAATAACAACTGATTAGCCGGACTTGATATTAGATTTGATTTTGGTTTTAATTTTGATTTTTATGAGTTAGCAAGACCAAAATATATACAAAAATATATACAAAAATATATACAAAAATATCTACAAACAACAAGATTAGATTAAATGCGATCGCTAAACAAAACAAGCCACGAAGGCGTGGCTGTAAGTAAAAATCTAATTGGGTATTAAATTTGGATATTTGAGGACGATAATGGAAATTATCGACCGCGCAGAAAAATGTTCACTTGGTTAAGATAAGCTTCCCAAGCGGATGTGGTTTGCGACAAAGTTTGTGCATTCGGAACAAAATCCTCCAGCGCTACCCTTCCACGGCGGGCAATATCCGCAGGTGTTGTCTGCATCAAGAAAGTAGGAACATCGCTGCGAATACTACTGAGAGATATACCAGCAATATCGCCAGGAGATGTTAATGCGATTAAAGTTTGCTTTGGTTGTCCTTCTGGAATCATTGCAGTTAAACGAGGATTAACCAAGAAGTAAGCAAATGCTGGGGTACTCGCGATTAACAAAATTGTCAAAGCCCAACCCAGTAAATATCCCCCTGGTTTGTCAATTCCCCCTCCCTTCATCCTTTGTGCAGCAACAATCATCAATAAAATTGATGCTCCCAATGGCTTGAGTGGGAATGATACCACTTGCCAGATTGGAGAAACGACTGTTGCTGAACCACCAGGATTAAAGAATGACAGTACCAGAACAATTAATAGAACTGCTAAAATCAGTCTCCCGACAAAACTTCCAGAAGGATAGAACTTCTGGAACAAGGAAAAAATGATAGTACCGAGAAGCAGCCACAGTAGTACCCGGCTTAACATTACAAACATAAGATTCTCTCTCAAATCTGCTATTGCGGTCAGCCAATAGGTTTTGGGCAGTTGATTTATATTACCGTCAAATTGTAATAGGACTTATACATGACTGCAAATACTCCTCACACCCACACACAAAGACTACCATCGTAGTGATTTTAGAGCATATTTTATAACTTCGCCCGTATTTTGTAATTTTCTCATTCGGTATTTTTCATTAGGTAAATTAGATTAATTACAGTGTCGTCAACATTAAAGGAAAAACTATGTCGTCTGGAAAGCCTACCATTCTTGTTACAGGGGGAGCTGGATACATTGGTTCCCATACGGTACTTGCTTTGCAAAAAGCGGGTTATGAGGTGGTAATACTTGATAACTTGGTGTACGGACACCGTGACTTGGTTGAGCAGGTTTTACAGGTGGAGTTAGTAGTGGGTGACACTAATGACCGTGCCTTACTTGATCAGCTTTTTACCAGCAGACAGTTTGCTGCGGTGATGCATTTTTCGGCATATGCATACGTAGGTGAGTCGGTAAGTGACCCGGCAAAATATTACCGTAATAATGTCATTGGTACGCTGACTTTGCTGGAGGCGATGGAAGCTGCATCAATTAAAAATTTTGTATTTTCGTCAACTTGTGCAACTTATGGTGTTCCCACTCAAGTTCCTATTCCGGAAGATCATCCCCAAAATCCGATTAATCCCTACGGTGCCACTAAGTTAATGGTTGAGCGGATTCTCTCTGATTTTGATGTTGCTTATGGTTTAAAATCGGTACGTTTTCGTTATTTTAATGCCGCAGGTGCTGACCCAAATGGTAATTTAGGTGAAGACCACAACCCGGAGACTCATCTCATTCCCTTGGTTTTGCAAACTGCTTTGGGTAAGCGTGAATCGGTTGCGGTTTTTGGTACTGATTACCCTACTCCTGATGGTACTTGCATTCGCGACTATATTCACGTTAGCGATTTGGCGGATGCCCACGTTTTAGGATTGGAATATTTGTTAAAAGGTGGCGATAGTGCTGTGTTTAATTTGGGTAATGGTAATGGTTTCTCCGTAAGAGAAGTAATTGATACAGCTAAAAAAGTTACTGGCAAAGAAATCAAAGTTATTGAAGGCGATCGCCGTCTCGGAGACCCGCCTGCATTGATTGGTAGCGGCGATAAAGCTCGACAAATTTTAGGTTGGGAACCTCAATATCCTGACCTCGAAAATATACTTACTCACGCTTGGTCTTGGCATCAAAAAAGACATAAATAACAGGATTCAGGATTCAGAATTCAGGATTTATCTAAGATATCTGAAAAGCTTTTGTCCAGATAAATGATTACTTTCTGTTCCTGAATTCTGAACTTCTTTGTTGAAGCTGTTATTGTATTTTTTTGTAAAAATTTTTCGGTTATTTGAAGAAATTGCCGGATTGTGTTGGATAATTAACTTAGTTTTTAATATAATGGGATGTAGCTTATTTTAAAAATTTAGTTTATGCCCGATTATAATAAATTTCAACTTTAAAATTATTATAACATCAAAAGAATCAATTTCCCCATTATTTCCCTCCTTTCCCCCAAATTAATTTCGCTTTCTCCACCTAAAACTGATCACCAAAATTGTAGCGATCGCTAATATCAAAGCAACAACTAGAATAGTGGGTGAAAAGCGTGAATTATCACTTTTGACATTTGCAGATTGCACTGCCAATCCCGGACTAGGGCTTTTAACTGCACCGGAATTGACTTGAGAACTTCCCGCCGCCACAGTGACAGCAAACTTCAATTCAAAAGGTTTAAAATCCCCATCTTTGCCAGGTTTCCCATTTAGCTGCAACAAATAAGCGCCAGGCTGAGGAAAAATAATATCTGCACCCGGAATACCTCGATACTTTTCCGCCGCAATAGCTTTTAAACTCGGTTGTAATAATGCTGTTGCTCCAGGTTTATGGGGTTGAGCATACACAGCAAGTTGGCAATTGCATTCCCCAAGCGGAATTACTTTTCCGCCTTTACGAGTCAGAGCAAACCAAACTTCTGCAACTTCACCAGCACGGGGATTATCATTAGGTTCAATATGCAGTGTTGCTCCAACATCGTCAGCGACTTGGACTTTGTGGGCAAATGCAGGGGAAGTCAGAATTAATGAAAATAGTAAAGGGTAAAAAATATTTTTCATTGTATTATTTAATATTGCGGGATTGCGGGAATTAATAATTTGCATCTCATCTAGGAAATATAATTGCTGATTATTGGGGATTTCGCGATCGCAACAACAAAACCCCCATCACTACTATCCCCAATAAACCCGCAGCAAATTGATTCCACCAAGTGGTTTGCAGTGCGCCCAAATAATGGGAACCAATCACAACCGCATGAATAGCAGTCAAAATTAAAGCCGGAATCGTTAATAAATGAATTCTTCGCCAAGATTGACCTAATTTTTTTTGGAGCGAATCAAAACTAGTCAGCGTCGCCGGAGTCATCAATAGCAACGCCACCCCACCAGCAACTATTCCCCATTGAAACTCTAACGGCAAAAACCAAAATGCCTGTAAATTCCATTGTAATGAATGTTCCATCATATGCAGAGTATGAGCGATCGCTAGTACATAAGCACCTACACCCAAAGCCCGACGATAACGTAAAGGTGCAGCATAAAAGTCACTAATCGGACGAGCAATCAAAGCTAAAATTAAACAGAATAATGCTCCATGACCTGTATAATCAACCATTGTGTCGCCAGTTCGCAACAGGGAAATAGCCCCAATTACCAGCGTCACCCAGCCACCCAAACGAAACAACTGACTGCGTTTATCTTGACTCAAAAACGAAGTCGAAACTCCTACCCCCAACATCATTGGTAAGGTTCCCAAACCAAATGCCAGCACTGTCAACCCGCCCTGGAATAAATTACCAGTTTCCGCAGCTTTGATTTGAGCTACATATAAAAACCCACAAGGCATGAAGCCCCATGTCACCCCCAGTAACGCCGGTGTCCACCATGTAGATTTAAACGACCACTTAATCATCCTGGCATTGAGGCGATTATGCAAACTACCTTGTAAAAAAGGATGTAAAAATGGTACACGAGGTAATAACTCAGGATTAATTTGTCGTAAACCAAACCAAATTAACAACAAACCCGTAATAATTGCCATCCAACGGCGTAATTCACTACCTACACCAGCAATTTGCCCACTAGCCACTAAGACAGAACCGATTGCCCCAATCGCAGCACCAACTAGAGTATAACTAAGTAGTCTGCCAAAATTTAGCAATAAATGAAACTGCAATTGTTGTTGCCAATTTTGTTTATTTCCTGATAGGGAAAAAGCCGCAGTCAAAGGACCACACATACCAATACAGTGTCCAAAGCTTCCTAAAAATCCCAGTGTTGCAATCAACCAAAAATCAAGCATTATTGAGAGTCATAGGTAATGAGTTATGGGTGCTGAGTGGGGAATAGAAATTATTAGATCATGAATTTTGGGAAGTATTGGGAAATACCAGCATGAATACTAATGGGAACTTTAAGTGATTTCTTTACTTCTGTCAAAAGACAATGTGTAAAAGTTATGAAAAAAGTTCGGGGATGAAGTCAAAAGCAGGTGATATGAAAAAATTGCTTTGGTTATTTTTATTTATCTTGGTAGCCTTATGTATTGTTGGTGGCAAGAGTTTTTTTGAACAGCCTTTACAACCTGCGACTGAGACAATTAGAGTCAACAATCCTAGCAATTCTTCGAGTGCTTCTAGTTCTTCGACACCACAAAAATTAGCAGTTCCTGTAACTACTCCCCAGGTTTCCCGTGAACGTTTATTAGCTCATATTCAAAAGCTAAATTTTCAGCGCTACACCAATACTGAACGTCTCCGTTCCCGCAATTATATTACTAGCGAACTCAAAAAATATGGCTTTCAGCCCCAGCAAGAATCCTTTCCTGGGGGGATTAATATTGTTGCCGAACGTTTGGGAAGTGACAAAAAAGCTGGAGCCATTCTCATTGGAGCGCATTATGACACCGTTGTGCGATCGCCTGGTGCAGATGATAATGGTACTGGTGTGGCTGTTGTACTGGAAATAGCGAAGCTGTTCGGCTCGCGAACTACTCCCCGCACTCTTAAACTGGCTTTATTTGATCAAGAAGAAACAGGATTATTGGGAAGTCGAGCTTTTGTGGCTCAAAAATCCCACCTCAAGGATTTACGTGGGGTTATTATTCTAGATATGCTGGGTTTTACTTGTCACAATCCTGGATGTCAGAATTACCCAACCGGTTTACCCATTCAACCTCCTAGTAATAAAGGTGATTTTATTGCGGTAATTGGAGACACTGAGCATTTACCTCTTTTAAGTTCATTTCAAATCAATTCATTTCCAAATTCTCACTGGCAAAACTCTAATTCCAAAGCTACTCAAACAACAAATTTACCTACGGTTTTAACTGTACCCATACCACTGAAGGGAATATTTACTCCCGATACACTTCGTAGTGATCATGCGCCTTTTTGGTATCAAGGAATAGGTGCAGTTCTCATTACCGATACAGCTAATTTACGCAACCCTCACTATCATCAACCTGGCGACAAACTGACAAATATAGACAAGGCTTTTTTTACAGGTGTAGCTCAAATTATTGTGAATGCAACTGAAAAACTATTAGAAAGTCAGACTAGTTTAACTACTCCTATCTCAACTACATCTTCACCTTCTTGAGTATTAAATTGAAACTTAGAAGAATATTCCCAATCTCACCTTATAATTAGTGTGAATTATTTGAATTATTGGATTATTTTTTTGAATTTTATGATTAATTTTCAGTGATTTTCTACTTCTCAGTTGAGATAATTTCAAAATATGAATATTCACTATTAAATTCGATAATTTTTCAGGTTGTAAATGTTGGGAGACATGCAAAAAATGGTATTTACACAGTACCACAATTTTCCCAATAGACCTCAAATTTTTCGCTATATTCCCAACCCAATTATTACTCGTTCTCAAAAATTATCTATCAGTCTACGCATATAGAATTTACTAGTTCGCTCAGATACCAATTTATCTGTTATCAACAACATCCTAATATCGTAGAATTTGCTCCTGAAAAATTTTTCGCAATGTCGCTAATGCTCGTGAACCCCTTTTACGCAGTGTCGTTTCTGAGAGGTGAATATTTTTTTCTGCTAACCTCTTAACAATATCTTGCCATGACAACTGCTTGTAAAAACGTAATATCACGAGTCTTCTGTCATCTATATCCAAAAGTTGTAGTGCTTGATATAATTGCATATAGAGTTCACAATCATCATGCTCATAATGATTCTCTTCACTGGATAAAATCGATTCTAAATCTAATTTGGGACTATCTATTAGTCGGTATTTATGATGCTCTCGACTCCACTCATTAATAATATTTAATCCCGTTTGACGTAACCAAGGCAATACATTATAAATTATCTTACCCAATTTAACTGCTTTATCTAAACGTGATATTGCCTCATTGAGAATATCATCTGGTTCGTATTTTCCGAGTAATCTATACTGTCGCAAGCGCAAGCGATAAAAATGACGTAGAACTATCAGTTTGTTGTTATCGTTTAACTCTGTAAACTGCTGTTCGAGTGATTGGGCTGTGGCTGACTCTGCTGGTGTCATATTTTCAGTTCCGGTTGCAGTTAGTTGCAGTTAATTGCAGGATGTCAAAATAGCCTTTTGTCTGGGTTTATATATGCAAGTTTGTTTATTTGAGAAGCGTTTTCGTCATCCGTGTTATAAGTTTATGTTTTCCCGCTTGCTAATGTGACATTGGTTTTTGTGAAGCAGATAATCTTTTGCACCCCAGTACCACAAACCAGGAACTTTGTTAAGGAGATTTCCAGGAAATAATGTACCGAAAATTGTTGTAGTGTGGGCATCTTGCCCACTACAGCAACAAGATGGGTAATTGCCTTTTCGCAAATCACCTAAGGGATAATACCAATTCACAATT
>NZ_JAYGHN010000016.1:0-16743 GCF_034931845.1 Calothrix sp. UHCC 0171 | reverse complement strand
TATAAGCTGCGATGCATCTAATTTGTATACAAGATGCAGGCAAGATGCCCCGGAGTTTTCCGTGAAGAACATCTCCCCGGAAACTCCTCTCCGCACTACAATTATTTTGGGTTTTTGACTTATATGATTTAGCTGCACATCAGCTTAACTTGATTTATCTTTGGGCTGTAGTGATATTACTCATTACTCATCCTGTAAATACATATTAGTTTTTGCTAAATTTATAGTATAAATAAACACTGAAACCTCCTAATGGATGGGAATTTAGGAGGTGAATACAGCAGTTTCCAGATAAATGAATACAGTATCTAAACTGTACAAGCTCAGATATTAAGCTTTTTCAATGCTTTAGCTAGCGAGTATTTTGCTGTAGGTGTTGCACAAACCAACTGACTGTAAATTCGAGAATTTACATGCTTCTAGTTTGTAAAAAACTCTGTCTAAATACATCCTCACATCCTCAAAAAGATGCATTATTTGACACTGATACTATACCAATAGTTTATCCCAATAGTTTTGAGGTGCTATTAAGATAGTTAAATTTTGCTCTGGCGAGAGAATTTTATCTAGCTATTTATTATATCGCTTACACTTGTTGAGCTTGGTTTTAAATGTTAAAGCATCTAAACTCAAATTACATACTTTCTCGGTGGAAATTGTAGTTTCTGGGAATTCTTCTGTCAAACCCAATTCTGCAACTAGCGCAGTATCTATGCGACTTATCCATTCATCTAGTTGAGTATCGATTTGTGCTAATTCCAAAATAGAAAGCATTCGCTGAGTTTCGGCTTCATTCAGTGAGGGAAGTGAAGATAGACGAATATACTCTTTGATTAACCACAGAAGGGTTTCGTCTATATCATGATGTTCTCCTTCCCTTTGTAAATCATCATCATCTGTAAACTTTAATAAAATGTTCATGATTCTTGCTTTTTCTATGTGCAAATCTGGTTTCTCTGACTTCAAATAGCTTATGTCTCTCTCGAATCCTGGTTTTAAATTAGACAATTGCTCTGTAACTAATGTTTCTGAGTGGGGATTATACTGGACTAACTTTTGGTTTTTTTCTGCAAACAATATATGGTAAATTGTTTCTAACTTTACAAAAAAAACTTCTAATTCGTGTTTTGTCAAATGACTGCTAGTCAAACATTTGAATTCAGGAATCTTTTCTTTTTTCCCTTTTATTTTATGTCGCCTATTGATGAGCGATCGCTCATTTTCTTCACACATCACAATCAACTATTATATAACTCTTCGCTTGTTAATGATACTATGACTGAAAGTGTGACCTAAAAAGATATTTATTAATGTAAAGTTTATTAAAAGGATAAATTATTTTTGGTGAAGGCTTTGATAATCAGCAAGTTTATTAAATATGCTTATGAGGCGAGAGTGCCCAATTTCAAGTAAAAATCCCGATTTACTCGACATATTTTGCGAATCTATATGTACTTATAAATCTCCCTCAAATGACATTTTGTCAATCAACAAGCTAATTATTTCTAAGTATAAATACTCTGAAAATTCCGAGAGTTAGCTTTGAGAGTTAGAAATTAAAAGGAAACAAGTAACTTATATAGATTCATTCCACATCTTAACACCCGAAAAGCACACCACACAAATTGAAATTATCGGTAAATTGGGACTGGGCAAGGAGGGTTTGCACTTTAAAAATCATCTTCACGCTTCTACTACTAGATTGGCATAGTAGTGATTATAGATTGTGTTTGTAGAGTTTTCTCAGCGATCGCATTGCTCGACATCCCCGTTGTCGCAGTGCCACAGCAGTAATTTTTTCTCCGTTTAGGGATAAAATTTCAGCTATTTCTTCCCAAGAGCGATGCTGATAAAACTTCATTTCTAGTAGTTTACGTTCTCCTGGCTCAAGCTGTAGGATTGATTCTTGGAGAATTTGGCTATATTTTTGCCGTTGGGATAAACCAAAACTCACACTGCAAGATGTAATGTGAGCAGTCATTGCATTACCATTAATGCTTGACATTTTCTCATTACATTTAAGTTGGTAAATATATTCAAATCCGGCAGTTCTCAACCAAGCTTCGCGATTATATACAATTTTGCCAGATTCTATCTCCAATTCTAATCGCCTCACTACTTCAGTAAAAATATCATCTGGTGTGTACTTATCTTTAAGTCCAAATTGAGTTAAACGTAACAAAAAGGAAGCAAACAATTTTGCACGCATTGGTTTTGTGAGTATTAGTGGAGAACGATTTTCAGTTAATTCAATCATTTGCACTTTCCCCCTCGAAAGTTAATTGCTAAAATTTCGGTAAAATAGAAAAATTGAAAAACAGAACTCCTGTATTAGTGTCTAATAACATGTGACAGTGTTTGCTAATTTGTGACATGGCTATACAAAATTTTGAAGAGAATAAGGATAAGGGAAAAGGAGTTAAGAGCAGATATGACAAAACTTTATGCTTTCTTATCCTTTCTTATCCCTTCCCTCTCTTTCTCCAGTTATTTACATTCACTTGCTAAGAATACATCTATCAGACTAATGATGTGGTTGAGGCTAGTATCAATTTCAGCAAGCTGTAAAATCTTGATTATCTTCTGAAAATCTTGCTCTTCTGGTTCAAAAATTAAAGCTAATCGAAAATATTCCACAGCAATATCGCCTAAATCGTCATTTAACTTATCTAAATCTAGTTGAGTAGAGATAGAAGTCAGAATTTGTGCTGTAATCTGTTTTTTATTCTGTAGTAGTTCCCAATATAAATCATTATCTTTGTCATGAGAATTATCATTTGCAGCTTGCAGAGACGCATTTATTTTCATCTGCGTCAAAAAAACTTGATTGTCTTTTTTTAACTGCTGCAAGCTATTTCCCAGGTGGCGATTTAACTTTTCTTGCATATACCTTGGTTATTCCAAATAAATTGGAGAAGAATTTGGAGACAGATGTCTGTACAAGTTATATATGTTGGTTAGGAATTAATTGTGACAGAAAATATATTGCAATTGTTATGATTTTATGAGATGGGGATTTACATAGCATTTTTTAATTACCTTGGTGAGAGGCAATATCCCTAATTTACTTCCATAATCCCTACCTTTAATGGAAATTAGATAACCTTAACTATCTTTTTTATTTATTAGTGAGAAAATATTTTTTGATATCAGCTAATGACTTTGTTGAAAGATTTTTAAGTATTAAATTACACTAAATATTTTGCGAAACTGGGAAATATATTTGGTTCGAGGCAAATCTTATAATTAATTTGATTTGATTATTAGTAGGAATCCGTAATAATATTGGGTGCGATGATGTAGTGCAATAGTGCGATCGCTATTGATACAATCTTCAACTTTGAGTTTAATCTGGATGCTATCATCCCAACTCCAACCCTAACCAAGTAATAACCCCGAACAAACAAGGTATGATCTAACCCAGCACTAAAATTAGCCATCATTTCAATACTGATGCCAGACACTCTTCTGACTCTCCCCACTGTTAAACCCCAAATTCCTAATTTTTCCTCTGGTCCCTGCGCGAAACGCCCAGGATGGAATGTAGCAAATCTTGCCAATGCCTGCTTAGGTCGTTCTCATCGTTCCGCAGATGGTAAGGCAAAATTAGCAGAAGTTATTGAACTATCAAAAAAAATCCTCGGTGTACCGGAAAATTACCGTTTGGGAATAGTTCCAGCTTCTGACACGGGAGCTGTAGAAATGGCTCTATGGTCATTACTTGGTAAGTTACCTGTTGATATTTTGGCATGGGAAAGCTTCGGTCAAGAATGGGTAACAGATGTTACTACCGAATTGAAACTAGACGATGTTCGCCTCATGAAAGCACCCTATGGTAGTTTACCCGACCTTAGCCAAGTCGATTTTAGCCACGATGTTGTCTTCCTGTGGAATGGAACCACTTCCGGGGTAAGAGTTCCCAATGGTGATTGGATACCAGATAATCGCCAAGGCTTGACAATCTGTGATGCCACTTCCGCAGTATTTGCGATGGATGTACCTTGGGAAAAACTCGATGTTGTCACCTATTCTTGGCAAAAGGTACTTGGTGGAGAAGCGCAACATGGCGTTATCGTCTTATCTCCCCGCGCTGTAGAACGTTTACAAACCTATCAACCCCCTCGTCCTTTACCAAAGTTATTCCGGATGACGAGTAAGGGTAAACTCATCGAAGGCATTTTTAAAGGCGACACTATCAATACTCCATCGATGTTGTGCGTTGAAGATGCTTTAGACGGCTTGAAATGGGCAGAAAGTCTTGGTGGACTTGCGGGTTTAATTAACCGTAGCGAAGCTAATTTAGCCGCATTGACAAAATGGGTTGAAAAGAGTGATTGGGCGGCATTTTTGGCTGAATCTGCGGAAATTCGTTCTTGTACATCGATTTGCTTGAAAATAGTTGATACATGGTTTGTCGGTTTGACTCCAGAACAGCAAGCTGAATGCGCCAAAAAACTAGCAAAATTGTTGGAAAAGCAGAAAGTGGCTTTTGATATTGCCGCCTATCGTTCTGCTCCTCCAGGTTTGCGAATTTGGGGTGGTGCAACTGTGGAGACTGCCAACATTGAAGCGTTGCTTCCTTGGTTAGATTGGGCTTTTGCTACTGTTAAAGATGAAATGAAATAATATTAAATAGAGACGCAAAATTTAGCGTCTTCTCTCAAGAAAATTCTTGTACATGGGCTGTTCGATGACATCTAGGCCAATTTTTTGGCTTCTTGTAAGATTGCGAATAGCCCATTCTTTATATGTAGAAATTACGCAAAAAAGACCGGTTTCTATGCAAAATCGTTGTTTTTATGATCAGATATCGACGAAGAAACCAGGTTCCTGGCTTCACGTACGTAAGTCCTTGATATGTCTGCTCATTGCATAGCATAATAATAAATTCGTATTTCCCCAACTAACCTTTACCGATACATCGATGCAAGGAAGTTCAACAGTTGTGGACAAAGTGGGAAAGTCAGGGTTTGTACATCTTCTTTTTGCCTAAATATTGCTCCGAGATGTAGCTTGCTTCCCGAAGGGTACCCAATTGAATTGGAGTGGCAACATCTTAAAAAAGATGAGCTATCGGGACAAATGTTTGATGACGAGTTAGACCTTGCTTATGCGGTAATGAATGGGGTTAAAGCCAGGGGAGAAACAGGAAAATACAGTACAGAACGTATTAAATTTAACTCTTATTCTTATTCTTTCTCTTAACCTTTCGTTACATAGTTGTAAATTTCCCCGCCGACTTACTTAACGATCAACTGAATACACCAGGAAATTCTCAAGCTAGTAGCAATGATCAAATAAATAATCGCATAAAAGTTATCTCCGCATTACAACTAATTCGCGAAGATTTAGTTCGAGCCTTAAAAACGGAACGAATTTTGCGCGATAATAAACAATTGTTGGCAAATCATCAAGAATTACTCAGTAACAATTTAGCTAATTTACAAGCTTTGCAAGTTAGCCAAGATGCTAGCGAATATGCCCAAATACTAAACCAATCATTGCAAATTGCGATCGATGTGCAAGCGGAAATTAGAAAACTAACTTGAAGAGGAATTCAGTATTCAGAATTCAAAACAAGTATTTTTGACACTAATCCCTAATTATAAATATTTAGTCTAATAGTCTAAAATATGACAGCTAAACCAAAAATAATTGTCCTAGATGATGACCCAACTGGTTCGCAAACAGTCCATAGCTGCTTGCTTTTAATGCATTGGGATGTGGAGACTTTACGTCTGGGTTTACACGATGGATCACCGATTTTTTTTGTATTAACTAATACGAGGTCTTTGACTCCAGAAGATGCCGCATCAGTAACGAAAGAAGTTTGTCAGAATTTAAAAGTTGCCCTCCAAGCTGAAGGAATCACAGATTTTCTAGTAGTCAGTCGTTCTGATTCAACTTTACGAGGACATTATCCCATTGAAACAGATGCGATCGCTCAAAATCTCGGTTCGTTTGATGCTCATTTTTTAGTCCCTGCGTTTTTTGAAGGGGGACGCATTACCCGTGATAGCGTACATTATTTAATTATTGATGGCGTGCCCACACCCGTACATGAAACCGAATTTGCTCGTGATTCAGTTTTTGGATACCATTACAGTTACTTACCTAAATATGTAGAAGAAAAAACCCAAGGGAAAATTAAAGAGGACTCTGTAGAAAGATTTTTACTTGATGATATCCGTAGGGGTTGTCTAGAACGTTTGATGAAGCTGAGTAATAATCAATGCGCTGTTGTTGATGGCGAAACCCAAGCTGATTTAAATCACTTTGCTGAAGATATTTTAATCGCAGCTAGTCAGGGTAAACGCTTCTTGTTCCGTAGCGCAGCTAGTATTTTGACTGCTTTGGCGGCTTTGCCTCCACAACCTATTGCTGCCGAAAATATGGCACAGTATGTCAGAGGTGGAAAAGCTGGTGCTGTGATTGTGGGTTCTCATGTTAAAAAGACAACTCAGCAGCTAGAAAAATTATTACAAGCAGAAGGAACTGTAGGAATTGAAGTCAATGTAGCCGAATTACTGGATGATAATGCTAGCCAATCTGCTACACTTCTATCGAGCGTTCTTGAAAGAATCCAAGTGGTACATAATGATGGGAAAACGCCTGTTATTTATACCAGTCGTCAAGAACTAACTTTTGAAAGTGTCAAAGTGAGATTAGATTTTGGAGCAAAAGTCTCAAATTTATTGATGGATATTGTGCGGGGTTTACCATCTGACATTGGTTTTTTAATTAGTAAAGGTGGTATCACCTCAAACGATGTTTTAAGTAATGGTTTGACATTAACTTCTGCTAGGTTATTAGGGCAAATCTTAGCTGGTGTTTCCATGGTGACAACTTCATCAGAGCATCCACTATTTCCCAATTTACCAGTAGTTTTATTTCCGGGTAATGTTGGAGATGCAACTGCATTAGCGACGGTTTATCAAAGACTGCTCAGAAAGTGATAATTATTGAGTTCTAAAAGCTCTATTAATCAAACTAAAAATCACAATTTCTAGGGCTTTGTTTTTTTATTTATTTCATTCATCGTTTTTATGGCTGGTGTTGCATGAATTCTGATTCTGGTATCCCGAATAAAGAATCAAATCCAAATTCTTCTGAACCAGCAGAAGTAAATTTAACTGTGTTTGGTGAGGATATTAATCCAGTCCTTCCCAATGAAGAAATTGATACTGTTTTGCACTTTATTTCTAGTCCAGTTGTGGATAATCATCACGATGAGCCTCATTTTATTTCTTCGAGTCAGGTAGATACAGATGATTCTGTAAATGCTGGCTCAAATGATATCGATGCTCAAAATTTCCATGATTTACCTTCAGAAGGTATTGCAGCAGATGTAGAAGCTGTTGAATCAGAGATGGCTCCTACCGCATCAAATTCTTTGGCATCTCCAGAATATCAACAAATTGCTTTGCCTTCTGCAAATCTTGATTCTTTACCAAGGAATGTAATTATTCTGAAAAATAATGTTAATGATATTAATATTATTTCTGTTCCATCTGTAGAACCAGAAAAAACTAATTCTGTACTTCCGCCAACATCTAGTACCCCAGAAATTAATCATCTTCAAACTACTCAAACTAATGCTTTTCAAACTGTTAATTCTCAAGAAATAACAGAAAAAACTCCCCTTACAGAACAGAAAAAGCCTGAAATTGCAACCGAAACAGCT
Source organism: Calothrix sp. UHCC 0171 (assembly GCF_034931845.1). Taxonomy (NCBI): domain Bacteria; kingdom Bacillati; phylum Cyanobacteriota; class Cyanophyceae; order Nostocales; family Calotrichaceae; genus Calothrix; species Calothrix sp. UHCC 0171. Next base: position 9,059 of record NZ_JAYGHN010000016.1, on the reverse strand, counting down.
AATAATAAGACAAAAGCACTAGAAGTAACAAAAACAACGGACATAGATAGTAATATTACTGCCTTATCCAGCTTAGAAGAATTAGATACCATAGACTTAGATGCACCTGTTAATCAGGACTCCGTGAGCAAATATCTTCAGGTGCAACTCAAGAGCGAAGCAGAACGGATAGTAATAATTTTACCCAGTGAAACCCAACTTAGTATCTCCGAATATAGTTGGTCAGAAATTTGGCAACAACTGAAACAGCGTTTAAATGGAGGCGATCGCTTCCGAGTAGCCAATACAAATGTACACTTAGTAGCAGGCGATCGCCTTTTGGATGCCAGGCAATTACAAGAACTTGCCGAATCTCTCCACGAAGTCCAACTGCAACTCAAATCAGTCGCAACCAGTCGCAGACAAACCGCAATTGCCGCAGTTACCGCAGGTTACTCAGTCGAGCAAACCCAACTACAACCAAAAATTTCCCTCTCCTCCGAATCAGGCTTATCTGCAACCCCAATAGCAGAACCACTGTACATGGAAATGACAATCCGTTCCGGAGTGGAAATTCGCCATCCCGGTACAGTAATTATCTTGGGAGATGTAAATCCTGGTGGTATTGTAGTGGCAGATGGCGATATTCTAGTTTGGGGTCGTCTACGTGGGGTTGCCCATGCAGGTGCAAGAGGAAACCATGAGTGCCTAATTATGGCAATCCAAATGGAGCCAACCCAATTACGAATTGCTGATGCTGTAGCCAGAGCGCCAGAAAAGTTACCAAAACAACTTCATCCTGAAGTGGCTTACATTACTGCTGATGGGATTCGCATTGCCAAGGCTACTGATTTTTCCAGATTAAATCGGGTTCAATAGGGGTAAAGAGTCAAGGAATAGGGGCAAGAAGAAATATAAATTTATATTTGGTAGTTTATTTTTTACACTTCTTACCTTATACTGCGTACTCTAAAGCGCCTTCTGTTTTGGGATTAAATCTAACGCATAATTTGCTGCGTAGTGACAATTTCCCCTCATGGGAAATTGAGGATTTAAACGAGGATTTAAACTATTATGACTCGCATTATTGTAATTACCTCCGGGAAAGGAGGAGTAGGAAAAACAACGACTACAGCCAACCTGGGAATGGCGATCGCCAAAATGGGGCGGCAGGTGGCTTTGATTGACGCGGATTTTGGTTTGCGAAATCTCGATTTGTTGCTGGGTTTGGAAAACCGCATTGTCTATACTGCTGTGGAAGTTCTAGCACGGGAGTGTCGATTAGAACAAGCTCTAGTCAAAGACAAACGCCAGCCAAATTTGGTACTTTTGCCCGCAGCCCAGAACCGAACTAAAGAATCGGTGACACCTGACCAAATGAAACTATTAGTAAATGCACTGTCACAAAAATACCAGTATGTAATTATTGATAGTCCGGCAGGGATCGAAAATGGATTTAAAAATGCGATCGCACCAGCAAAAGAAGCATTGATTGTCACCACACCCGAAATCTCCGCAGTTCGTGATGCCGATCGCGTCGTCGGACTCCTAGAAGCACAAGGTGTAAAACGTATCCATCTGATAATCAATCGTATTCGTCCCGCAATGGTACGGGCTAATGATATGATGTCCGTACAAGATGTTCAAGAACTTCTCGCAGTTCCTCTAATTGGTGTAATTCCCGACGACGAGCGCGTTATAGTCTCAACGAATCGCGGCGAACCCCTTGTATTGTCCGATACTCCTTCTTTAGCTGCAACGGCGTTTGAAAATATCGTCCGCAGATTAGAAGGTGAAACCGTTGAATTTCTTGATCTTGATTCCCCCAACGATAATATATTTTCTCGACTCCGCAAATTATTGTGGACAAAGATAATTTAGTTTTTACCTAGTTTTTAATTAGTTTTCAGTTAGTTTTTAATAAACTATTTCTCCACCCTTGCACCGTTAGCTGCAATGATTCTCGAATTTCTCGAACGTATATTTTCCCGTAACTCTGACACCAGTCGCAATGAAGTCAAACGCCGCTTGCAACTGGTAATCGCCCACGACCGCGCCGATTTAAGCCCGCAAATGATTGAAAAAATGCGGCAAGAAATCCTGGAAATAGTTTGTCGGTATGTGGAAGTTGAAACTGACAAGTTGGAATTTTCACTGGAAAGCAATAATCGCACCACTGCCTTGATTGCCAATTTACCGATCAAGAGAGTCAAGGAAGAGGCTCCGGAGGAAGAAACCAGCACAGGAAAAGCTTAAATTCAGATTGGATGCTTTCGCATCGTCTCTAATTTTATCATTTTTGGCGATCGCAAGCTAATCAATTGCCAACTGTCAACCATTCGTCCAAAAATTATTTCTGGAAGAAGCACTTGAGATTTTTTTCCAAAACTCAATATTTTTTTCACAAGCTCTTGACTACGCTATACTACATCATGTAGTATCTAAAATCTGAGAAGCTCAAACCTTTATAGGTTAACAGCGTGCATCATGGCGCAGTTCAAAGACATTATCCATTATTTCCGCCCGTACTGGAAATTGAGTATTTTCAGTATTGGGGCAGCTTGTATTTACGAGTTACTTGATTTAGTTGTACCGTATGCGATTGGGCAAATTTTAAATATATTGTCCAATCAACCATTAGATAAACCACTCGCAGGATTTATTACCACATTTGGCAACATTACCAATTCACCAGTAGATAAACCTCTTTCCTTGGGAATACTGCTAGGACTAATTTTTCTAGTTACGGTTGTCCGCGCCCCGACGCAACCCTGGTTAACTGTATGGTTTCACTGGGATATTGCGCTACGAGCCAGAAGGGATAAAACCAAAAGTGCGATCGCAAAAATTCTGACGTTACCTTTAGAATATTATGATGAAAATAACCCCGGTAGAATTGCCGGGAGGGTAGCGCGAGGATTAGCAAATCACACTTGGACTTATCCAGAAATTGCTGGACAGATGATTCCCAAATTAGTCAGAGTTTTGGGGATTTTTGCCTTTATTTTATTCGTGGAATGGCGAATTGCTGTTTTATATCTAGTTTCATTTGTAGTTATCCTTAGCTTCACACTCAAAAATTTGAGACAGATTATTTGGCATGAAGAAAGATTGGATAAATACATGGAAGATACCGAAAGTCGGACTTCAGAAATTATCAGTAATATCAAAACAGTCAAAGCCTTTGCCAACGAATCTGAGGAATTAAAACGGCAAACAACTCGCTTACAAAGGGAATTGACAGTAGTCGATTATCGCATTCACCGAGGTTATACGAAACTCAGCACAATTCAACGCACAATGATTCAAGTTTGTGTGTTTGTAGTGTTTGGTTTCACCTTAGTAGCAACAATCAACGGGAGAATATCCTTAGGTCATTTTATTATGACCTACACACTGGCAAGTATGGCTTATGCTGAGTTGGAACCTATTAGTAACTTGGCAGAAATATTTGCCCGTCGTATTAGTTCAATGCTACGGTTTCATGAATTTCTACAACAACCATCGGGAGTTGATTCTCAAGGACTTTTAGAAGTACAAGAAACAGCCCAAAAACCATACAAATTTTCTGGGAAAGTTGAATTTTCCGGTTTGAATTTCGGTTACGAAGAAAATCGTCTGGTTTTGCATGATATTAATCTATTGATTAAACCTTGCGAAACCGTTGCCTTAGTTGGACGTTCTGGTTCCGGAAAATCTACATTGGTAAAATTACTATTGCGGTATTTTGAACCCAATGAAGGCAAAATTCTCATTGATGGTGAAGATATTCGTAACTTAGATGTCGGCAATTATCGTCGTCGTTTGGCAATTGTTCACCAAGAAGTAGATGTATTCAACGGAACCGTACTTGACAACCTGCGGTATGGGAGAGCGGATGCCACATTCGCAGAAGTTGAAGAAGCCAGTCGTATATCCCGCTTAGACGAAGTCATCAAAATCCTTCCCCAAGGATATTACACCGTCGTCGGAGAGCGGGGAGTGAGACTTTCGGGAGGACAAAGACAGCGCTTGGGTATTGCTCGTGCTTTATTAGTCGAACCCGACGTTTTGGTATTCGACGAAGCTACCTCCAGCTTAGATTATGAATCAGAAAGGGCGATTCAACTAGCAATGCGATCGCTCCAAGGAACCCGTACTACCATAGTAATTGCTCACCGTTTGAGTACAGTGAGGGAAGCCGATAAAATCGTGGTTTTAGATCAAGGACGCATTATCGAAGTTGGCAGTCATGAGGAGTTATTGCGTCATGGCGGAATCTATCAGAGATTACATGCATTGCAAGAAACAGGAGAATTATTAAGTTAAGATTCCACACCAATTCTGATTCAAATGAGAATTTCTCCTCCTCTAATTTTGGGGAGGGGAATTTTTATTTTGTCAGAATCACTCATATGTCATATTAATTCCCCGCAGTTTCCTTTTTTAGCTGCAAAAACGCCACAATCCCCACAATCGGCACAATCACAATCCAAGTGAACACACCGATACTAATTACGGCAGTAATAATACTCCACAAGCTGGCATTTTTAATTCGATTCCGCAATGCCAACCATTGAAATACTCCAGCAACAGCAGCAAATGACATTAGTTGTAGCATTGTTGGCAATCCCATCGCTGATGTAAAAGTACCCGCTAGTATCGCAGTGATAAATCCACCAATATTTAAACCAAACCACTTTAACCAAAATAACCATTGAGCAGGTTTGGGTGATGTAGGAAGGGACTGTTTTGCTGGTGCTGGGGTGACAATTTCTTGCTTATATTGTGCTTGTACAGGTGGAGGTGGATATTGTAGATCGCGATCGCTATTATGAATTGGTGTTATCGGTGGTTGAATATTGGCTTGAGGTTGTGCTGGTGCAGGAGTGGGGATGTAACTTGATGGATATTGACTGCGAGAAATATCTACTACTTTTAATTCTGCTTGTCCTAATCTGAATATATTACCTAAATTTAAAACAACTTCGGATTCAGATAAAAATTGTCCATTTAATAATGGTAGATTGTTATTATTCAAATTCCGCAAGTAAAAACACTGCTTTTGTTTGTCAAAAAATATATCAACATGTTGCCTGGATACGGTGATTTCTGACAGCACTAAATCACAGGCACTTGGGTCTCTACCAATGCGAAATACGCCCTGATTTTTAGTTTTTTGATTCTCTATTATTTTTTGAGTTTTTAATTGTCCAGCCTCAAACCACTCTAAAGTTAATTGGGATACAAGATTGGTGGTACTGGGTATAAATGTTACCGTTGGCAATGATTGAGATTGTTGTAATGCTTGCAATACTTCGCTAGCGGACTGGTAACGTTGGCGAAAATCATAGCACACCATTTTATCTATAATATCTGCAAACCTATCGCTGACTTGAACATTTGGTCGCCAAATAATCTCCGCCGTATCCGGGTCTTCAGCCAACTGATGTGGCATTAATCCTGTTAAAGCTTGAATAGCAATTATTCCCAACGCATAGACATCACTGCTCAGTCGAGGAATCCCTCTAGTTTGTTCGCTGGGCATGTAGCCAGGAGTACCAATACTAACTGTCAGTTGACTTTGCCCTTGGGAAGTCACCTGCGTCACTGCAACTTCTTTAACAGCACCAAAATCAATTAAAAATATTTTATTATCTTGAACACGACGAATTAGATTTGCTGGCTTTAAATCGCGGTGAATTATTTGATGACGGTGAACAAAAGTTAGGGGGATAAGAATATTGTCCAATAAGGCGATTACTTCTTCTTCGTTAAAGCGTCTACCTGGTGTTAATTCCGTCGCGAGGGGATGACCATTGATAAATTGCTGGACTAAAAAGAATTCTTTTTTTTCCTCAAAAAACGCTAATAATCTTGGTATTTGCTCGTATTCTCCCAATTGTTGCAGCACTTGTGCTTCAGAATCAAACAAGCGTCTGGCGATTTGTAATGTCCCCAGGTCGGTAGAATAGGGTTTGAGTTGCTTGACAACGCACTGAGGATTACCAGGCAGTTTCGTATCTTCAGCTAGATAGGTTTGACCAAAACCCCCAGCACCCAGAGTTTGCATGATGCGATATCGGCTGTCTAATAAATTCCCCAACATAAATTGCCAGCGTTAAGATTAATAGTTTTAAATATAGTTTTATAATTATTTTAGCTGGGAATATCGTATTATTTCGTATTTGAGTTGATCTATTAAATACAGCTAAATTCACTAATATCGTAGTGTTAGGAAATTTGGGCATCTTGAGACATAGTCAATAAGAATTCATTGTAAATGCGAAGTTATGACCGAAGTTATGACTTTAAATCTAATAAACCTTCTTCTTTCAGCTTGGGATTAAATCTAATTTCTGTTTGTAATCCTCGCATTTCTAATATTTTTAAAATTTCCGCTTCAATTCTGCGAGCAACATTTTTAATAATTTTAATTCGCATGATTTCATCATGAACAGGATTATTGTAATTTACATTCTCTTCTGATGTCATTAATTCTTTGACATTAATTGCCTGCGTCCATTGGTTTTTATTTTCGGCACAACCAACAGGCGTATAACCATTTTGAGCAATCCAATCTTCAATCCAAGCCTTTTCTATATTTTCTAAAATAGTGCGGCTAGGACGTTCAATTGTTTGAATTTTCAGCCAATAGCAATACTCTGGTTGCCGGACTAAATGCTGCTTTAAACTTAAATAAACATCCCGTGAATATCCGACAAATTGTAATTCTTTGTCTCGATCAAAAATTGCATATACACCAATTTCTCCTTGAAATTCTTCTGGTAATTGACCATTTTGATTGATATAAGGTATGTATTCTATGTTCGCCAATAAATAATTATCTACTGTCATCAATTTATTTTAATTTTTAATATTGATTAAAGGTTATTTATGGATTTTACAACTGCTATCAGTAAATAAACTAGATAGAACAAGTTTCTTTTTGTTAAGAATTTTAAAGTACAGATTTCCATAAAATCAATAAAAACCAGCTTCTCTAGGAAACTGGCTTCATGACAATTAATTTACAGTGCAAACATTGGCAAGTTGATTATAAACGTTGTAACAATTGCTTGACTTTTGGTGTTTGTTGCTGTTTAAATTTTTCGGGAAAATTTAATTCAATTGCGATTCTACCGCCAGCATCTTCTTGAACAGAAATAATTTCCGCCACAAATTTACTTGGTGTCTGACTATTTGCATCTTGGCTGACAAGTAAACCAACCAATGGTTTAGTATTTCGCATATTATGTAAATCTTGCTCCGTCAAATCCTTAGCTGAAGAAGCAGCACGTCGGCTGTCTAGCTCCAAACGTATCCCACTCACACCCAATTCGGTAGCAACACCAGAGAAGAAATGACCATCCCAGTATAATTGACCATATGCTTGGACTTGTTTGCGTACTTTTTTGCGAGGAGCCTGTTTAACATCACGCAGCGATCGCCTTAAACTGGTAGCTAGAAAACCCAAGGAGGCAAACGGTTGATCTGCATAGACGCGGTTTTGAGAGTACCATTCACGCACGTCTGAATAGATAACCAGGGTGAGGTCATCTTTTTGTTGCTGGTTCAGATTGACAAAATCGATCGCCAAATGGGTTTCTGTGTCGCTGACTGGTGATAAACGTATCACCCTGCCAGTAACAGTGGCGCGAGCATTAAAATCCCCCATAATCTCAAGTTGCACTTCATCGGGCAAATTGGGCCAAGATTCTAAGGAAACTAATGATCCAGTTTCGGAAATATTTACAGTTTCCCCCATAATCGTCTGGTCATTACTGGAAATAATCACGGGTAACTGACGCTGTAATCTGTGTGCAGTCCGGATTTGTGGCTGTTCAAACCCGACTAACAAAGCTGATGAGAGCAAAATTAGGTTAAAACCCGACCACATGGTATTTACCATCACTGCTTGCCAGTCCTCTGGACGTAGTAATAACCAGTAAGGAACCGCCAGCAAAGAACCTACAACCATGACGCTGACTATAATTAATCCGCGCATCGATCGCCAGTCAAAGGTACGTTTAGCAATATTAATACCCTTGTCAGTCACGTTAAACGAACCAAGTTTCGGGTTAATTAACGCTAGCAATGTCACCCATCCAGCTTGGAAAGACATAACAAATTCAAAGATTTCATTCCAGAAGGAAAAGCGAACGTGTTTGTAAATGATGTGGTTACAAAACAGCGAGAGGAGAATGTGGGGTAAGGCATAAGCCAGGGTTTCGATACCCAAACCTTGAACAGAGTTGATACCAAACAGTAGGAATAACGTCGGTGCGATCGCGTAAACTAAACGCGGATATCCATACAAGAAGTGGGATGTGGCACTGAGGTAACAAATTCTCTGCGCCAAATTCAACTTTAAATTGGGGTTGAATAAGGGATTTTCTAGTCGCAAAATTTGCGCCATCCCCCGCGCCCAACGCACCTGTTGCCCGACATAGGAAGAAAAAGTATCGGGTGCTAAACCTGCCACCATGATTTTGTCATAGTAAACTGACCTGTAACCCTTAGAGTGCAAGCGTAGGGCTGTATGGCAATCTTCAGTGACAGTTTCAACAGCAATTCCGCCAACTTCAAGGGCATGGGTTTTGCGAATGACAGCCGCCGAGCCACAGAAAAATGCCGCATTCCAGAAATCGTTGCCTTTTTGAAGCACTTTATAAAATAATTCGTTACCTACAGGAATACGACCTTCAGTAACTAAGTTACGCTCGAAGGGGTCAGGGTTATAAAACCAGTGTGGTGTCTGAACAAAAGATACTTTTTTATCGTAGAAGAAACCCACAGTGTGCATCAAAAATTGTCGGGATGGGATGTGATCACAGTCCAGAATCATCACCAAATCGCCGCCAGTTTTATGAAAAGCAGTGTTGATATTGCCTGCTTTCGCATGGTCGTTATTATCCCGCGTCATATGAATACAGCCGATTTCTTCGCACATACGTCGTAGCTCTTGACGACGACCACGAAACTGCTCATAACGGGGGTCATCGGCTCTGTAACGTTCAGGACGACCATCATCCAGAACATAAACTGTTTTCTTTTCAGGGGCGTAATCACAAGCCAAAGCCGCTAATGCAGTCTTGCGG
>NZ_JAYGHN010000015.1:54534-130800 GCF_034931845.1 Calothrix sp. UHCC 0171 | reverse complement strand
GTTTAGAGAAGCCTTTGTTTTTGTCTTCTTTTTTAGCTACTGAGTGTGCCTCCGTTGCGGGACTAATGTTAAGCTAAATTACCATCCCCAGCTACCAGGAACACCTTTAAATGGTCCGATAATATCACTAGTCACCCAACCCCCATAAAAGTTACCTGGTTGTGGCGTTACTTTCTCCCTATCTACATAACATGCATCCATTTTGTGGGCATAAAATGCAACATAATTTTTAATTGATGTAAATCTAGGTGTGGGTTCTGGATAAAACCAAGCGGCATTTTCAATTTCACGATCGCCTACGTATAAATTGTAATATTTGGCGTTTCCTTTCCATTCACAAAAACTCGACTGTGATGTTTGCGTCATCAGATATTCCATCTTAATATCACCTGGTGGAATGTAATAAACTGGAGGATGACTTGTTTCTAGAATTCTTTTGGCGTTGCGAGTATCAACAATAGTTTCGCAATTAAAAATAACTTGAATATGTTTCTTGCTGTCTTCTAAACGAGGAGGACGTGGGTAGTCCCATACCGATTCTTGTCCTGGTTTGGGTTCAATGCGTTGCGGTTTCATAATTTGGAGGCTTCCAAGAATAGCCTCAATTTTAGGATAAACTGTAATGTTTTTTATTTTTATTTCTTTTACAAACTTTCTAAGTATAGCAGATGTACTTTTTTATTTCTATATATTTGCTACACATAAAATATTTTTTACACTCAAACATTTGAAATTTATAGTATTATTCTTTTGTGTATTAAATACCTTAATATCTGGTGGAGTATTTGCTGAAGATTGAGAGAATTATACTACTTTGGTAGTCAGTATAAGACTAGTAATTGCACCAGTTTTTACTTTAATTTTTGCTAATCATTTATCAGTAATTGCACTGAGGCTAGTTGTCCCATAATCCTTCACAGTAAAAGGTATTACCGGCACTGTAATAGCTATATTTGGAACAATTGTGATTACATCAAGTCAATCTTAGCTAATAATAGAATTCCCGTACTTATACGGTCACTGTAATCAAATATATTGTTTCTTTATAGTTGTTTTTTACATACTGAGGCATATTATTTTTTTATCTGTTATGATGTTTTAGTTGGGAAAATTTTCCTAACTAAATAGGTTAATTTACTTATTTTGTTAATGCTCTACCAAAATTCAAATTGCATCTAGATTACTAGAAATACTTCTAGTGAGCTTCAATAGAAAGAATCAAAAGTTGAGGCGATCAAAAATTCCAGTCAACTAGGGTGTCCGTATTACTACCAATTAAAAAAACGCCTCATCAAACAACATCACCGTGCGTAGTTGAGCGATGAAAAGCTTGTTTGGTAATTGGACCAACACCCTATCTAAAAATATCATCTTGCTACTACTTTCAATGCTGCTACCGACTTTGGAAATATGCACTTCGGTACATGCGGCGGAAAGAGTTTATGCATCTTATTCGGCATTAGAGCGTTCGATTTCGGTTACTGCTCTGGAGGAATTCGTCAAAACAGGTGTTGTTGATGAAAGTTTAGCAATCTATACCCAGTATTTTAATTCCGGACAGATTCAGGAGTTACGAAAAACTCTGGACAGTCCAATTAAGGTAAATGCAGTCGCAGTGTCACAATTTCTTTACACTCCGCAGGGGGAATTTTTACTGCGAAGATTAGGAGAAGTGATTAAAACGAAGTCGCGTCAGGAGCAACCAGGTTTTCATGCATTACGCTCTGCTTTAATTTTAGCTGCTGCTAACCCTGGAGGCTTGACATTACTGAGTTTATTACGCGAGTACCCAAGTTCGAGTGTTCATATAGATTTGGCAAGAACTTTGGGAATTGCTGCGGAATTAGAGAAACTAGTACGTGAAACCGATAAAGCGATTGGAGCTGTATCGCAAAAAGCACAAATCGAAGCTGCAACCGCACAAGTCTCTTTGAATTTGGTGCAGTTACCTGATTTTCGACGTAAAGGCAAGTTTGTGATTCAGAAACAGTCTATCAAGCTTTTGGATGCGGTTCGCAATCGATTTTTATTGACTGATGTTTATACTCCGAATGCACAAGAAAAAGTGCCTGTAATTGTGATTTCCCACGGTTTAGGAACAGATAAGAGCAACTTTGAGTATTTAGCTTCACACTTGGCTTCCCATGGCTTTGCAGTAGTTGTTCCCAACCACCCTGGAAGCGATACAAAGCAGATGCGATCGCTGATGAAAGGTAGTGCCAATGAAGTTGCTGAACCAAGTGAGTTTTACAACCGTCCTCTCGATATTAAGTTTGTTTTAGATGAGTTGGAACAGCGTAATAAGTCGGGATTTCGTGGAAAGCTAAACTTAGAACAAGTTGGATTCTTTGGACAGTCGTTTGGAGCTTATACTGGGTTAGCACTTGCTGGCGCTCCTATTAATTTTGCAGGGTTGGAAAAAGACTGCAAACCGAAAGCTTTGCGAGATACATGGAATGTATCTTTGTTATTGCAATGTCGAGCTTTAGAGTTACGTACAAAGAACCCTCTCCAGGATTATAATTTGCGCGATGCTCGCATTAAGGCAATCATTGCTGTAAACCCAATCACTAGTAGTGTCTTTGGTGAAAGTGGGTTAAATAATATTCAAATTCCGGTAATGATTGTTGCTAGTAGCGATGATACAGTTGCACCTGCTTTATATGAGCAAATATTACCTTTTTCTTGGATTGAGAATCAACAAAAATATTTAGCTGTCTTACAAGGTGGAACTCACTTCTCAGCAATTGGTGACGGTAAAGGTAGCTCGGAACAAGTGGGATTACCTTCAGATATTGTTGGCGATGATCCAGCCCAAGCCCGACGTTATCTCAATTCTTTGAGTTTACCTTTCTTCCAATCATATATAGCGGGGATAACTAAATACACACCATATTTAAATGCTGCTTATGCTAAAGCTATTTCCAGTAAGCCATTAGGCTTAAGTTTAATTCAATCACTAACTTCGACGGAATTAGCCCAGGCATTTAATGGAGATTTCAAAAAGGAGGAACTATTTATAGAATCCAATAAATAAGTAGAAATCATTGATAACTCTGATGACATATTCTGACTCTTTTTAAATTATCAGGTGTTGACAAATTTTAGACACAAACTTGATTGAATCTTAACTATTTAGGCACAACATACATTATGTCTCTGTAATATATTCTCGAAGGAGATTAATCTTTGTTGTGCTTAAAATATAAATATAACTTATCAGTGTATAATTCAAACCGGAGACGGTTCTACTTTCAGCAAATACCTCAAATGTTATCAGAATTACAGGTATTAAATTATCTTAATGAATCTTTTGGTTGGTAAGCTGCGACGCATCTAATTTGTATATAAGACGCGGGCTTTCCGACCCCGGAGTTTTCCGTGAAGAACATCTCCCCAGAAACTCCTCTCCGCACTACAATTATTTTGGGTTTTTGACTTATATGATTTAGCTGCACATCAGCTTATTATAAATTAGTATTCTTCCCAAAATCATCAAATTACTTGTGCAAGGCTTCTTAAATCTCAACAAACAATTCGGTTGGACTTCTCACGACTGTGTAGCAAAAGTACGGAAAATTCTGCGTTTAAAAAAGGTAGGACATGCTGGTACATTAGACCCAGCAGCAACTGGGGTATTACCGATCGCCCTTGGTAAAGCAACACGACTATTACAATATCTTCCCAGTGACAAAGCTTATCATGCCACAATTCGTTTTGGTGTCAGAAGTACAACTGATGATTTACAAGGGGAAGTAGTTGTTTCACAACCCTATTCCAATTTGAGTTTGGAGGCAATAACGGCAGTGTTACCGCAATTCATTGGTAAAATCGCGCAAATTCCACCCAGTTACAGTGCAATTCAAGTTGATGGCAAACGACTTTACGATTTAGCCCGTCAAGGTGTTGCTGTTGCTGCACCAGTAAGGACAGTAGAAGTATTCAGCATCGATATATTAGACTGGCGAGCAGGGGAATTTCCCGAATTGGAACTTGCCATAGCTTGCGGTGCGGGAACATATATTCGAGCAATCGCCCGGGATATAGGAGAAGTTTTACAAACGGGGGGAACCCTAGCAGCACTACAACGTACATTTAGTAGTGGTTTTGATTTGACTAATAGCATCACAGTTGAAGAGTTGGAAACACAATTACAAACAGGAAATTTCCAAGCAATTAATCCCGATTTACCATTACAATATTTACCCAGCCTCAGTTTGTCGGCAGATAATGGCAAAAAATGGTGTCAAGGACAAAAAATAGCAGACGTGATACCGAAGGTCAGCGAAGCTATCGACATATCAAATTTATCTTCGCCATATTTGCGAATTTACAGTCAGGATGGTTATTTTTTAGGAATCAGTACATTCACAGATAATTTATTAACTCCAGCAATGGTGTTTGAACCTATTTCTTAATCCCAAAAAATTAATTTCTTTCCCAATTGTGAAAAGAGCCAAACTACAATAATTGATAAAAATAAAAAATCAAACAGACAAAATCTTTTTTCAGCTAATCGGGATATCGACAATAGTATCTTTTATCAGTAGCACATGTATCAAGACTGACCAGCAAATTGCCTAAAACAATACTCCTTAATAGATATGCTATTAAGGAGCTTCTAATTAGAGTACAAAGGACTCACCCTGATAAATTGTTAAAAATCATCTACAAGCTGACTGAGACGACTGATAACAGGGTCAACTTCTTGAGGAGGACTTGTAGGAGCAGACATATTATTAGTGGCTACTCCAGATACAGGTAACGATTGGTTTGGTAAAACTTGGATACTAACACCTTGTGTCACCATAATTGCCAACTGTGCAACTTGTTGACTTAGTTGCATCAATTGGCGTTCTACTGCATCCAAACGATTTGATTCTTTAGTGTAAAAGCGCTCCTCAAGATCAGCGACTTGACGATGTAGATCAGCAATTCTAGGTTCCCCACTACTGTTAGTAACTGTATTAACGGGAACAGAATTTACATTTGTTTTTGGTGTGGGACGTACCGATTCTGGTACGCACAAAGCTTGCCATAAGGCATCTTTGCAGAGGTCGCTGAACGATTGGTTGGGGTTTTTTTCCAAATGGCTTTCGATCAGCGCAAGTAAACTTTCGTCAGCGACCCCTGGATTGAACGTAATCGATTTAACTTCTTTTTTTGACCATTGGAACATCAGTTTTAAGCCTTAGCGGAGCGATTGGATAGCTGTGCTTCTCCATAAATATACTGCCCTAAAGCATTAGCTTGACGGGATGGAGCTGCTAAATGAGCGTTAATTTTTGCTTCTTTCAGCAGTCTTTGGATATCTTCCCAGAAAAACTCACCACCACCACCAGTCAAAATCACATCGGTGACACGTTCGGGTATCCATGCGAGGACACGATTGCAAATTTCTCGCGAGAACATCTCCGTGAGATTCGGTAAAAAATCGTCGAGGTTGGTTGGTTTGCTAGCACCACGAGGACGGTAGAAGCGATCGCCTTTGGGGCGGTTCACAGCCGAAATCAATGATAATGATTGGGCATCTGAGCCTTCGATTTCGGCAGCTACCAATTCATAAAACTTGTTCATCCCAAATTCTTCACTCTTGGAAGCACCACGTGCGAAACGAAAATTATCAACCATCAAGCAGTCAATTGTTTGATGTCCGATATCCACAATTGCTACGGAAACTTTGGTAAAATCTGGTGTTGTTGGTCCTTTTTTCGGTTGAGCTTCACACCACAGCAAGCTACCATAGCCTTCGGGCATAATCCATACTTTTGTGACATTCAAATTTACAGTCTCGCCACGGAAATTCATAACGTGCGGACCGCTAATTTGACTGATTAACTGATTTTTCTCGCGCTCGAATTGCTCTTGAGAGTGATAAGGCAAACTCACAACTACGGAAATCTCGTCTTGAAGTTTAAAGTAACCAGCGCAAGATAAAACCTTAGCCAGCGCATCTTCTACCTTCGATTGACCAACACCTAAATTTGCGCCAAAGTCAGCTGCTAACTGACCGATCGCATATCCACTTCCTTGAAACTCCATCCATAAATCCATCAATGGATCAGTTGCACGAACTTCAAAAACTCCACTACGGACTTCTTCCATTGTCATTTTTTTGACATTGGAGGGAATAAAGACAACATTATTCGGTTCGCGGCTAACACAAGTTTTTGTCGAAGTTCTACCCAAATCGACACTGAGAATATTTTTACCGATACCATTGCCCGGTTTAGGGACAGTATTCAAGGGATTTGCGTTCATTGGTGTTGATGCCGAAACGCGATTCATTGGTATTGAAGCAGCGTTCATTGGAGTCGCTGCACTGATTGGCGAAGAGTTGCTTGGTTGTTGGTCTGTCATGAAAGCTCCTAGTTGTTACTTAGCTTTAACAAATTATCACGCCCATCTTACAAAAATACGAGTACCAAAAAATGCAGGTACTAGAAATCTGTCAAGAATTCAAATGTAGCTAGAAATACGCTAAAAACTATCAAAGACTAGCGCAAAAAATTGTCTTTGTCTATTTCGTGCTTTATATTAACTGAATAAATTAGTCACAAAAATATTAGGGGTTAAAGCCTGTTGAAGTAGCTCTAATGTTTGTTGAGGGTGACTGCATCCATTCCGTTGCAATGACGTTTCATCTTCTTCTGCGCTTTTGTTTGCGCTGAAATACCCAAAAACCTGATCCCAATAGCAGACCTGCCAACACAATTTTGGATACGGGGGCAAGGTACTTGTCCACAAGTTCATATTGGCTACCTAACACGTATCCTGAGTATGTTAGCAAACCTACCCACAGGGCGCTACCCAAAGTTGTATAAAATAGGAATGGAATTAGGGGCATATTACTAATTCCGGCTGGAACTGATATTAAAGTTCGTATTCCTGGTACTAGTCTGCCGATGAATACTGCTGTAGCCCCTTGACGTGCGAACCACTGGCTGGCTTTGGTGATATCGTGACTGGATACAGTTATCCACTTGCCATATTTGTCAGCGAGTTGTCGCAAACGTTTTTCACCAAGCATTTTTCCTGGATAGTACCAAACTAGCCCCCCTAAAACTGAGCCAATCAATCCTGCCAAAAATACTCCGAATATATTCAAAGGTGCGACTTCAGGGGATAATTTACCCAAAGCTTTTACTGCTGCTACTGCTTTTTCGTTAGCAGTAAAGCCTGCTAAAGGCATAATTAATTCTGAAGGTATGGGTGGAAAGAGATTTTCCAGGAACATCATTAAACCTATACCCAGGTAGCCCAAGGAATAGATGATTTGAGTTACATTCGTTATGATCCAATCAGACATTCAGTTGATTCCCGGAACCTTATAATCTTTATCAATAATTATTTCCACCATTTTCCTTGAGAAAAGCGATCGCCTGACATGGAAATAAGGTAATTGTTCTCAATCTTGTTGTTATTTAATTTAACAAATCAAGACAATAATATTTAAGCACAAGTATAATAAACTACATTTAAAAATATATAATTCTGTTGTTGGGAGGGGAAGGAAACAGTAATTCCCAATTCCCCATTCGCAATTTCTAATCCTTTATACAATCGGGGTTAAGGATTGCATTCGCACTTCAGATTCCCAATCTAAGGGATTCCAAACACGCTCTTCAATTGCCATTTGTTCAATTAAACTTGCCAAACGCAGGGCTTTTAATGCTTGTTCTCCACCAACCGAAGGTTGATTTCCACCACGTACACAGTTAATAAAATGGTCTAGTTCTGCCCTTAGGGGTTCGATGTTGCTGGTATAAACCTTTTCAATCAAACCATCCTGTTTATACAACCCTTGGGAGTAATTATTGGCAGAATTTGCAGTGTGTCGGTGAATCAATATTTCGTTTTTGAGAAAATCTGCTTCTGTGAGTGAGTGCTTGGTATGAGCAGAAATACAACGAATTTTGCGATGTGTAATTTTACTAGCCGTTAATGTAGCGACAATCCCATTCGCAAAACCGAGTGTGGCTGTTACATAATCTAAATAAGCTGAATCGGGATTGCGAGTTCCGTTAGCAGTCAGCTTGGCAACGGGAGATGCAGCTAAATCGAGTAACAAATCAATATCATGAATCATTAAATCCAGAACCACCGAAACATCGTTAGCACGATGGGAGTAGGGACTCATCCGATGTGCTTCGAGTGCTACCACTTGTTCAGTTTTGAGAACTTTGCTCAATTCCTGGAAGACTGGATTAAAACGCTCGATATGACCTACCTGCAAGATACACTGAGACTCAGCCGCCGCATTGACGAGGGATTCAGCCTCAGAAATAGTAGCTGCAATGGGTTTTTCTATAAGGACGTGAACCCCAGCCAGTAAGCAACTAATCCCAACTGCGTAATGCATCCTGGTAGGAACTGCAATACAAACTGCATCTACAAGGTTTATGAGTTCGGTATAGTCTTCAAAAAAACGGGTTTTATACCTACTAGCTGTTTCCAATCCACGATCGATGTTGATATCTGCGACTCCAACCAGTTCAACATCTTTCATTGAACTAAACACACGAACGTGATGTTGCCCCATGTTACCCACTCCAACCACGCCGACGCGGACTGGACGTGGCTGGTTGCGTTGTGTATGTGGATTTGGTTCTGCCAATGACATGCTATCCTGCACTATTATTTTCTCCTCAACCACCAAATATTAGAGAGACGCTACGGTCGCTTGGATTTATACAAAATACCAAGAATAAACCGTGTAAAACCATCCAGATGGTAACATGGTGGTTATGTTTATGAAGAATTTCAAAGTTTACTGTGAGTTCCCGATATCTGCTTGCCTTTCCCCTTAACTATTCAACTTACGACTTTTTGTCTGCTTTATCCAAAATACATTGTTCCTTTTTATTAACTTTAAATTCTTGAGTTTTCATCAAAATTCCCATGTTTATAATCCTAAATCATGAGTATTTGCGACAATATTTTTGTGGCGATCGCGGAATTTAAAACTATTTTCTGATATGCATAGAATTACAGAAATTGTGAATTTAAATATTGGTATTCCTGTATACAGATTTTTTGGAAACCTTAACATGCAATTTTTAATTGCAGTCAGTGATGAAATTTAAGATCATGTTTTTAGATCATCTGCGGGATTATGTTCAGTTTAGTCAAGAGCTAAAAGCAAAGGACAAAGGGGATTGAGGATGAAAGCTGTAATTTTATTATCTGGAGGATTAGACTCTGCAACTGTTTTATATCAAGCGTCTGCCGATGGTTGTGATTGCTACGCGATGTCATTTGACTACCAGCAACGGCATAAACGCGAGTTAGACTCTGCATTTGCAATCGCCAAACAAGTAGGAGTTATCCAACATCAATTGGTAAATTTTGACTTAAGGCAGTGGGGAGGTTCAGCACTTACAGACGAAAAACTCGATTTACCTGTAGAGCGCTCCTTGACAGAGATGGCACAAAATATCCCCATTACCTATGTTCCCGCCCGTAACACCATATTTTTGAGTTTTGCCCTTGCCTATGCCGAAACCATCGGGGCAGAGAGGGTTTACATTGGCGTTAATGCCCTCGATTATTCAGGATACCCAGACTGTCGTCCTGACTATATGGAGGCAATGCAAGAAGTGTTTCGTCTGGGGACTAAGCAAGGACGTGAAGGCGAAGCTATTTCTATTGTTTCCCCCTTAATTAACTTGAAAAAAACCGAAATCATTCAATTAGGGAATCAACTGGGGGTACCTTGGAAATTAACTTGGTCTTGCTATGCAGGTGGAGAAAAAGCCTGTGGGGTTTGTGATTCCTGCCGTTTACGTCTTGCTGCTTTTAGAGAATTGGGATTAGAAGACCCAATTGATTATGAATCCCAGTAACTGAGTGTTGATCAATTTGGGCGATCGCCTTTACAAAAATTTACTACAAAGTTAACTATAAAATTAACTAAATTACATAACGTCCCCCTCCCGACTCAACCCTCTCCAAGTCTCCATCAACTCTTCGTAACTGAATTTGATGCAATCTTGGTCCTACAACTGACATAATTGTAAACTCGCAGTTTTGATAGACAAAAACCTCTCCTAATTGGGGTATTTTCTGCATTTGATACAGCAAAAATCCTCCGAGAGTTTGATATTCTCTGGTCAGAGGTAAATTGACATGCAAAGCTTCGTTCACTTCTTCAAGGTTGATTTGTGCCTGAACTAAAAAGGTTCTTTCATCTAAGGTTTGGATTAATAAGCCATTAGCTGCTTCGGGTTTGCTAACATTACCAATAATTTGAGCAATAACATCTTGGATTGTCACAAGTCCCGCAGTGCCACCAAATTCATCCACCACCATCACAATCGCAGGTTTTTCTTGTTGCATTGCTGGTAAGAGTTCGCGTAACAATGTATGTTCAGGCACAAACTTTACTGGGCGTATCCAGGGTTGAATTGGTGTTTCAGGGGTAATTTTCCCTAGTGCTAGAGGTTTTATCAGGTCTTTGAAATAAATTATCCCACTAATATCATCAATAGATTCACTGATTACTGGGTAAGATGAATAACCAGTAGTAGCCATGAGTTTGAATAGTGACTGTAAAGAGGCTTTTTTGGGTAGGGATACAATACTAGGGCGGGGAACCATAACTGCTTGCACAGTGGCTTCTCCAAATTCAAAAACTTTTTTTAGCAGTTCCCGCTCTTCTGCTAGCAGTCCAATTGATTCCCGTTCTGTAGAAATAATTAATTGTAATTCTTCAGATGTAACAGGGGGTCGCCAGTTTTTACTGTTATACTCAATACCAAACAATTTCAGCAAACAACGGGTTGATTGGTTGAGTACCCAAATAAAAGGTCTAAAAAACCTGACAATTGCTCGAATTAAAGGTCCTAAAAACCGAGCTAACTGTTCAGAGTAGAGCATAGCGATTGATTTGGGACAAAGTTCCCCTAAAACTATTTGCAAATAAGTAATCGCAAAAAATGTAATCGGGATTGATAGGGAATGAGCAATAAATTGGTTGTCGCTATTAACTAGAGGTAATGATTTCAGCCAAATATTAACTAAGGTAACGATAGAACTTTCCCCAATCCAGCCCAAAGCCAAACTCGAAAGAGTAATCCCTAACTGAGTTGTGGATAGAAGCCTATGTATACTACGTTGTAAGGCTTCAACCGCAATTGCACCAATATCACCAGTTTCTACTAATTGTTGAATCCGCGAACGACGTACCGTCACTAACGAAAATTCTGCCATGACGAAAAAGGCGTTAATTGCAATTAGCAACAACACCGACAACAACTTCAGCCCTACATCCGTCCAATTCACCTGACTGGTTAACACCCGTTGTCAAAGCTCATGAAAAATAATGATTGATTAATTGATGATTGGGTATTTGAGGAATAGAGCGAAGAAGTATTCTTTCTTATCCCCTTTCCCTGCTCCTTGCTGATTACTACCTAGCAACGGGAATATTTGACACTTCCAGTCGTAATTTCTGTGCCGGATAATCAGTTAAAGCCAAGGAAATTTTTTTCACGTCATCAAGCAATGGAGTCGGGATGCTGACAGTTCCCGAAAAAGTTTCACTTTTTCCTGGCAATTCTGCGGGTAAACCCTCTGTACTGGCACTCAAGGTTCTTCCCTTATCATCGGTAACGTCTAAAAAACTATACAAAAAACGTACAGATTCCGAACCTTTATTTTGCATTCTCACACGCAAAATTAAATCTCCACCGGAAAATTTGGCAGACTGTACCACAAAACTAACACCTTGATTTTCTGCATTTACAGGGAACCCAGCTTGGGGCTTTTCTTCTACCTCTTTCGGTTTTTCCTCTGGTTTCTGCTTATTGGCTTGAATATCTTCGTCTTCATCTTCTGACTTTTCTGATTTTGTGGCTTTGGTTTTGCCTTCAATCCGTGCCTTTACAAGTTTTAATATTTCTTCTTCTCTCAATAGTGCGACACCTGACTGAGAAGTGTTACCCGCCTTACCACTAGTGAATTTAGTAGTTGGGCGAGCGTCAGGCGTGGTGACACCCTTGAGAGCTTTACTGCCGATATCAAAACCCAAAATAGCGCTTACAGAGCCGGCTCCTAACATTAGGGTCAATAAAATCAATGTTAGTAGTACAGTAGAATTAAGTTTCATCGCTGACAATACTCAAGATTTCCGTTCATTGGGGCTATCTAAAAATTACCGAGGTTATAGGACTCGAACTTTAAGTAAGCTTAATCAATATTAGTTAATCAATATTAGTTTGCACTATTTCACAGGTAAATTATGTAATATGAAAATCTGATAGACTATATATTGCCATTGGCGAACTTGATTTTCTGTTTGAACAGTTCCTGGTGAGACAGTACACAAAATTGCGATCGCACGCTAAGATATAAAGTGTATTTTAAAGGTATCAAATTTTGACCAGGGTTGGCCGATCGGTTTAGGCAACGAACTCATAATTCGTCCCAGACAGGTTCAACTCCTGTACCCTGGATTTAGTTAAAAGTTAGCCAAAAATTTCTCAAAAGAAAGTGCTGAGTCAAAACTCCGGAATTTTCACCCAACACTTTTAAAACTTCACCACTATCTTGGTGGCATATTATCAAAGCGGAACTCAGTACCGCTTCTATATTGGCTTTGGTTGAGTCGGGGAGACATCATCAATGATGTATTATAGGGATTGGGTAAATCTGGAGTTCTCATATATGGATCATTCATTGCTTGTTGCATGATTACATCCCGATAAACCTTGTTTACCAGTTCCGCATCCCTTTCAATTTGATTTTCGGGGAAAGAATTACGGAACAAAGAACCAGGACCAAGAATTAAGTCCAAATCACGTCTAAAACCCTGATTGCGGTAATAATCGGGACTATTTTTGAAAAAAGCTCTTTCAATAACTTCACCAGCCGTTTCGTAATTAGGGGCATTGTCTTGTGCTGTCGCCACCGATGGCAAACTTGCAGCAGCCAGTACAAACAAACCAGCCATTGCTTTAAAATTTAAACCCATAATAATTACTCCTCTATTTTTTCTATTTGGCGATCGCATCTTCACTTATGCTTAAGAGAGAGAACTCAAGCGCGAGTTCAACCATTGGTGTAGCACAATTTTTTACCATCTGTAATGAGTTATCCTGCTGAAATTCTTCCACAGTCTGAAGCTTGGGCTGCGAATACTGAGATAAATACTTTACGCAACAAGTTGTTAGATTTACTTTGCCAAACAGCGTACAAGGAGGGAGATTTTCTCCTCTCCTCCGGGCAACCCAGCAAATACTATATCAACTGCAAACTCGTCACCCTTCATCCTCAAGGTGCATTGGCAACAGGACGTTTACTTTTAGCGATGTTGCCAGCAGATACCCAGGCGGTAGCAGGATTAACATTGGGCGCAGACCCAATTGTCAGTGCTGTAAGTGTTGTCTCGGCTTATGAAAACCGCCCAATTCCAGGATTGATTATTCGTAAAGAGGCAAAAGGGCACGGTACACAAGCATATATCGAAGGACCAATATTACCAGAGGGTGCCAAAGTCGTCGTGCTGGAGGATGTTGTCACCACTGGACAATCGGCGATGAAAGCTGTTGAGAAGTTACGGGATGCAGGTTATACCGTTGAGCAGGTAATTTCACTAGTAGACAGGAAACAAGGGGGGGCTGAGTTTTATCAATCGCAAGGTTTGAAGTTTGAAACAGTGTATGGGATTGAGGATATTCAGCAAAGATATGGGGAAAGGAAATAATTAAGGACACCCCAGTGAGTGTCCTCATTGAATCAGAACCCAGGGATTTTAGCTAAATCTAAAATTCCTAATTACTTACTACCATTGCCATTGCCATTACTAGTGAGGATGCGCTCAGTTAGCTTTTCTGGAACTTCTTGAAGATGGTCAAATTCCCAGTGAAACGAACCAACCCCTAAAGTTTGCGATCGCAATTCCACGATGAAATTCTGCATCTCCGCTTGGGGTAAATATGCAATTACACTATCCCAACCTTGCCAGTCGGGGATGCCTTCGTAACCCAAAATTTGACCACGCCTTCCACTCAGGATTTGCAGCACTCTGGATGTAAATTCATTTGGTGTGGATACTTGGATGCGAAGTATTGGTTCTAACAATGCGGGTTCACACTGCGGTAATCCGGTTTGCATTGCCAATCTTGCAGCTTGTTTAAATGCTTGTTCGGAACTATCGACGTTGTGGTACGAACCATTTGTCAAAGTTACCGCCACATCCACCACGGGAAAACCTAAAGGTCCATGGGCGAGAAATTCACGGACACCCATTTCCACGCCAGGAATATACTGCTTGGGCACAACTCCGCCCACGATGGTTTCTTTGAAGCTAAATCCCTCACCCCGTGCTAGGGGTTTAATTTCCAGGAATACATCTCCAAATTGCCCATGTCCACCACTTTGATGTTTGTAGCGTCCATGTACCGATGCCGTCGCCTTGCGAATCGTTTCTTTGTAAGGTACTTGGGGCAAGTGGGTGTTCATTGGTAGATTATATTTGCGGCGCAAACGATCTAGGGCAACCTGCAAATGAATTTCCCCTTGTCCCCAGAGGATGACTTCGTGGGTATCGCCGTGCTGTTCCCATGCCAGTGAGGGATCTTCTTCCATGAGTTTGGTGATGGCGCTACTCAACTTCACCTCATCGTTGCGTTTTTCGGGAGTAATCGCCAATGCATAGACGGGCTCCAGGGCTGGGGCTTTCGGTAATTGTGGCTTTGACGATGATTCGGAGGTGAGAATATCGCCAGTGATGATACCTTCCATGCGGCTGAGGGCAACAATTTCACCAGCCCCAACTTCATTAATCGAGTTTTGCTGTTGTCCGCAGAGACGATAAATACCACCCGCGCGCACACCGTTGAGGACTGCACCATCATTGAGTTTGCCACTCCAGAGGCGAACTAGTGAAAGCTTGCCACCTTGGGGAGTGTAGAAGGTTTTCAATACCTGGGCGATTGGAGTGTTGTGATTGGCTGGAATCCCCCGTCTCTCAGCTGTAGTTTCCGGTTCGGGAGCTTCTCGCCAAATTGCCTCCAATAAAGGTCTGATGCCGTAATCAAGTTCCGCAACACCAAAAAATACTGGTACAACTAAATCTGCGCCTAATTCCAGTTTTAAGTCTTTGAGAATTTCTTCTTGCGGCGGTTCAATATCTTCTAAAAGTTCTTCGAGTAAATGGTCGTCAAAATTAGCCAATGCTTCCAGCATTTCCGCCCGGGCAATGTGTTCTTCTTCTTGAAGGTGTTCGGGAAACGGGATGGGATCAGCAGGCGCGCCAGGATGGTATTGATAGGCTTGTTCACTAACTAAATCAATAAATCCGGTGAGTTCTTCCCCGCGTATGATGGGATACTGGTGCGCGACTAAAGGACGACTGGAGACGGCTTTGAGGGCATGTAGAGTATCTAAAACGTGGATATTTGCCCGATCCATCTTATTGACAAAAACTATATGGGGAATTTCCCAATCGTCGAGGAATTTAAATAAGGGTGCGAGTGTGAGAACTCGATCTGTAATGGGTTCACAAACAACAATCGCCGCATCTACACCCATGAGGGCATTATATGTTTCTTGGGCAAATTCGATGCTACCGGGACAATCGATAAAGGTGAAACGTACATCGTTATATTCAGTAGAAGCGGCACTCACCTCAACGCTCATTTTGCGTTCTCTAGATTCAGCAGCGCTATCTCCAACGGTATTCCCATCTTTAACGTTGCCTTTTCGTGTAATTGTCCCCGTGACAAACAATAAACTTTCCAGTAAAGTGGTTTTTCCACTTAAATAGGGACCGACAATCGCGACATTCCGTGAACCCGATTTGACTTTTTCGGTCATACAACCTCCTTTGCGGTCTGTGATTTCAAGCCGCACCAGTCTAAAGTTTATGAAGAGAAAAAACAGATAATTGAGAAATTTTCTGTCTTTAATTTGACTTTACTCGTCTTGGGTCAAATCAGCTGCAAATCATATTTTGTTGTAATATTTATTTCAAGAAATTTTAAGGACTGCGAAGAATAATAGCTAAACCTAAAGTTTTATAAAAATCAAGGTTCATGCGTACGACTTTTTCAGTCATTTATTACAAAACAGTTACGCAAAGATAATGGAAAAATTATGCGAGTAGATTTAAAAAAATACGACTTCAACAGGAAAGGCTTAAGGAGAAAGAGTAAAGTCAAAAAAATGATTTTATCTGGGATGAATTTTTATGCGCGTGCTTGGGCAAACTTTTCCAAAAATCGCTTATTCAAGCTCACAACTCTCATCTTCATAACCGCCACAATTCTTTCTTCCTCCTCACCTGCTTACTCTAATTTTCCTCCCCCTGCTGCTTCCCTGATTGCCCAAGAAGGATATGTGGGGAAAACTGCCGTAGACTTCCTCAATGAAGGTTTACAATTAATTCAAGCAGGAAAAGTCCCAGATGCGATCGCATCTTTTCAAAGAGCAACTGAGCTTGATTCTCGACTTGCTCCTGCACATTACAATTTGGGGTTAGCATTACGTCAAGCCGGACAATTACAACCGGCGGCAGATGCATTTTACCGCGCCACTCAATCTGATCCCAAATTTGCCCTTGCCTACGCGAATTTAGGAGGCGCATTGCTGGAAGGCGGAAATTGGCAACAAGCAGGAGATTATTTACAAAGAGCGATCGAGTTAGAGCCAAAACTCGGTATGGCACATTATAATATGGGCTTATTAAGACATCAGCAACGCGACTGGGATAAAGCTATATCCTCATTGAAAAAAGCAATAGAATACAGCAAAAATGCTCCCGAACCATCTTACTATTTAGGGTTATCTTATCTCCAACAAGGAAAACCAGATAAAGCCAAAGACGCATTTCGCAAAGCAGTGAAAATGAATCCCAATTATACCGAAGCACATTACAATCTCGGTGCAATTTTATATAGTCAAAAGAAATATAAAGAAGCCTTAGAATCATTTAGAAAATCAGCAGAAACTAATATCAATTACCCTAATGCCTACTATGGTGCAGGATTAACATTTATGCAATTGCGTCAATGTGTAGATGCGGTGCAAGTATTTCAATATGCTAGCAATTTATATAATTCTCAGGGTAATTCCCAGTGGGCAAGTATAACTCAACAGCAATTGCAGCAAGCACAATTTTGTAATGTGCCAGGACAAAGATAAATTGGGTATACGATTTTGAAGAAATTTCATGATTAAAACTACTCGACTTTCTTGGCATTTTGATTAATTCCATTTTGATGAAGGATTAAATTCGTGACTACACCTTGTTGACTTTTAACAAAAGTAACTTGAGCATCAACTTCCTTGATAAAAAACTTTATCTCCGACTCTGGAAAAAGTTGAACTTTGGGTTGTCCTGTGGCTTGGAGATATAATTTATCTTGTTCATTAAAAATAGCGATCGCAAAATTGATCATTAAAACCTACCTCCCGGCGCTGAATCATATCTGCTAATAATATGGATGTAAATACCTTACTAATAGAACCAATTTCAAAAATTGTCTTACCATCAACTTTCTTGTTATCTTTCTGGTCTAATTTACCATAACTAATAATTTTTTGATTTTGATAATTAATCAAACCAACAACAATTCCAACACTCTATTTCTCTTGTTCAATACGTTGTTGTAGAATTGCCTTAACTTCAGTTTCAGTAGGGATATTTGCCATCGCCAGGATTGGATTTATGATTGCGATCGCAGCAAATAAGATAGTCACAAATAATTGTGCAAACAACTTCATAATCTTTTACTTAAATTTTAAATTTTGCACTGAAAGATTATAAATAGTATCTCACCTAGACAAAAAGTTAAAAACAATTTTAGAGAATCAAATATGCTGTTAAATTAACTGTTATGCTACCATACACATTACCGTAGAATATATAATACTATGACGGAAGCACAACAGCTACCGCTATTCTTAAAAAAATACCCTGTATTTTCAGAATCTTTTACATCTAATGCAAATGTTATCTTGCATACCGGTGTAGCTGAAAATTTTTTGTATTCATTACCTTCTGAAATAGCAACACTGATTGTTACATCTCCACCATATAATATTGGTAAAGAATACGAAACTCGTCGTAGTATTGAACGTTATTTGGCAGAGCAAGATTCAATTATAGATGAATTGGTAAGAGTTTTAAATACGCAAGGAAGTCTTTGCTGGCAAGTGGGTAACTATGTGCAAAATGGTGAAGTGTTTCCACTTGATATTTACTATTACGATTTATTTAAAAAACGTGGTTTAAAATTACGTAATCGTATCATTTGGCATTTTGGACATGGATTACATGCATCAAGACGTTTTTCAGGACGTTATGAAACATTACTTTGGTTTACAAAAAGCGACACATATACCTTTAATTTAGATTCTGTCCGAGTACCATCAAAATATCCAGGAAAACGTCATTTTAAAGGTAAAAATAAAGGAATGCCATCAGGGAATCCTCTGGGTAAAAACCCTTCTGATATTTGGGAAATAGTAGCTCATGAATGGGAAAAAGAACTGTGGGATATTCCCAATGTAAAGTCAAACCATCCAGAAAAAACAATACACCCTTGTCAATTTCCCGTTGAACTTGTGGAACGATGTGTCCTTGCTTTTACTAATGAGGATGATTACATTCTCGATCCCTTTTGTGGTGTGGGTTCTTCATTAATTGCAGCCATTAATCATAATCGTCAAGCAATTGGAATTGATAAAGAACAACGTTATACAAATATAGCAAAAGAAAGATTAAAAGCTTTATATCGTGGTGAATTAAAATTACGTGCAATGGGTAAAGAAATTTATAAACCAACGGGACGTGAACGTGTTGCACAAGTGCCTGAAGAGTGGAGAAATCAAGATTTATTTGAGGGAATTACTGAGTCATGATTATTGCTGGAGAATACTCCTTTAGTGGAGGAAAAGAGTACATACAGCAGCAATATCCATATTTATTGGATGAGATATATGAAGTCATTAGGAATGTTGATGCAAGACAACATAGGACAAAAGAAAGTAAGGAAGTTAGACGTAACTATCAAATGTTATATAGTCCTTCATCCCTGAATACAGCATTCAAGACAGAATTTGGAACACGTGGTTGGATAAATCGACGTGTTTCTTGTGAATATCCAACAAAATTCTATACGCCTGGGTATCAAACAAACGTAAAAATGAATGGCTCTTTCCGAGATATGGATTTTGTGAAAGAAAAGCTTGGTGTTGAGGTTCAGTTTGGTAAGTATAGCGGTTCCCAACCTAGTGAAGTACATTTTAGCGGCTTATTCCTAGTTGGAAAGGTTTATGCGTACCTCAGTAGCCTAGGAAAGGCTATATTCGTTCATGGTGTACGATGTGTGTGCGAAAATGCCGATTTTCAAAAATTTAGGACATATTGATGCAGGAGTAGAAATAGTACCAGTGAAACAGCTGGTAAATGCAATGTCATCTGGTGTTTCGTTCTTCGAGCAATTTATTTGGGACTTAGAACAACGTGGGGTTTCAAATATAGATATACCTGTTCTTATTCTTGGTATAGATGACGAATATGGAGGGCAAATTATAGCAACAGCACAAGAAGCTATAGATTTACAATAAAGTAATAACCAGAACTTTATAAATCGCTTGGGGTTAGGTTTATTGAAGTCACGTCACGTTAATTGACAAAAATTCAAACTAATCCCGATCGCAATGCAACCACAGCTGCTTGTACTCTGTCATCTACCGAAAGTTTATTCATAATTCCCCGAACATGAGTTTTAATGGTGTTGGGACTGAGATATAGTTTTTCGGCGATTTCAGGATTACTCAAACCATCAACCATCAACCTCAATACATCTAGCTCCCGTTGCGATAAATTAGCAGTATTTCCTTGGTGGGAAGGAGGCTTGAGATTTTCAATTACTTTCCTGGCAATTTGCGGATCAAGATATGTAGCGCCTTCTACAGCCGCAGAAATTGCACTTAAAAGTCTTTCAACGGTTGCGCCCTTAATACAGTAAGCATCTGCGCCACTAGATAAAGCCGCAATAATCTCCGTTTCCGTTTGATGGGAGGTTAACATGACTACACGAACTTCCGGTAAAGCAGCTTTAATCTGTTGCGTTGCGGCAATGCCATCCAAACGCGGTAAGCCAATATCCATTACCACCAAATCTGGTTTGAGTTTCAACGCTGCCTGGACACCAAAATAGCCATCATCAGCTTGTCCAATAATTTCCAGTTGTGGATAAGCCATCAATGACTGTTCGAGTCCTAACTGCATCATTGGGTCATCTTCAACAATTAAAATGCGTAGGGGAGGGGTACCAATTGGTAGATTTAGGGACATTTTGAGAATAGGGGTGAGGGTGAAGTTTAACTAATAACTAAATAAATCTCAATTTCCTACAATCATTTTGTTGACTGGACAATCTTTTGGCAAAAAATAAATAGGTATTTCGGTATAGCGGGCACAGGTATTGTCATCAAAAATTGAGCATAAAAGCTTATCTACTATCTTCACATAAATCAATAGCTTTTGCAGCTTGATTATTTAACTAAAAGTAAATATTACATTTAGCAATTATTCATAAATATAAAATATCCCCGACTTGGAAGAGCAATCGAGGATATAAAATATGCTGTTTATACTATTACCAAATCTTATTACCAAATAATTACATATGCATCTTCTTGATTAACTCTACCAATGCCATTTAAAAGGGGATTGTGGGGTGTATTCGCCGCAACATTAATCACAGTACAATTACTATCAAAAAATAATACTTGTCCATTCCCAGGGGTAAACCAAAAATCCCGCACTTTCAAATTATTTGGTACTTTTAATAATGCAGCATCTCCATCTTTATAAATAGGTGGTTTTTGACCAAGAAATTTCACAAAGTCACGGTTACTAATTTGGAAAGAGGAGAATGTACCAATGTATACATTATTTTCATCAAATGCTAGACTACGAACTCTATTAGTATTGGAACGACTAGAACTAGGTAGTTGACGAGGTATGGAAAATTGCCCACGTTTTACCGTACCAGTGGATGCATCAACGATCGCATAATAACTAAAATGCGCTGATTTGGCATCAAATGCATTGTTGAACATGTCGTAGGTGACTAATGTGGATGTTGATAAGTCTTTGCCATTCCAACGATAAGCTGTATTGCCACCTGCGGATTCTCCGAGAACTGCGACTTCGCTGTCATTGGCGACAACTCGATACATGCGGGTATCTGCCATATCATTACCAAGTTCGTTACCGGAAAAACCCCAGGTTTGCCATAGTTGTGTCAAGGTATTGGTAATTTGGAAGCATCTTAAAAATGCACTTTGAACTGGTTGCTTTTTTTGGGCGTTGCGTTGGTTGTTGTAGCCAACGACGTAGA
Organism: Calothrix sp. UHCC 0171; assembly: GCF_034931845.1. Classification (NCBI taxonomy): domain Bacteria; kingdom Bacillati; phylum Cyanobacteriota; class Cyanophyceae; order Nostocales; family Calotrichaceae; genus Calothrix; species Calothrix sp. UHCC 0171. The sequence goes on along the minus strand of NZ_JAYGHN010000015.1, from coordinate 109,441 downwards.
GTTGATTATTTTTGATGGCGATATCTTCGACAAAATCAGCGCTAATTGTGATTTGAGTTACGAGGTTGTGATTACTATTATCGAAAATACGAATGGTTTTATCTGTTAAGTATGCAGTAAAATCGCGATCGCTATCAACTCTGGCTTTTTGAGGAGGTGTGGGATTAATAAATACAGTTTTCAGGATATTTTCGCTGATACTGTACTTGAGTAATTCACCTTGAGTGGCGATGAATATATTCTCACTATTTTGATTAGTCTTGTCGCTGCTATGGGAAATATCAAATGCAGGTGTGCTTAAAGGTATTGCCGCAATAGGTTCGGGGTTAGTGGCGGCAATTTGAAATAAAGTATTTTCGTTGGTTACGAAAAGTTGATTTTGGCAATAAATAGCGGTACTAAGTTTACCAAGATTAAGATAGGTTGCCATTCTTGGTTGCGGAGGTTCCATCGATTTGGCAGTTTTGATGGAAATAGCGGATAAAGTGTTGTTGCCAGTAATATACAAACTGTCACCGACCAAAACAGCAGATGATATTTCATGGGGAGGTGTAGGAATACTGTACCAAGTTTGATTGTTCCACCAGAGAAGTTCTTGGGAACGGGAGTTGTATGTTAATAGGGAGGAGTTGCTCAGGGGAAATAATCGGATGTTTCCAGGTTGCGATCGCAATTGTTGCCATCCTGGATTATTATTATCTAGATTACTAAGGGAACGCTGCCATACACCTTGTTCTGTAGATGCATATAATATGCCATCGGCTGTTATGCACAATTGTCCAAATGGTCCAAATGGTTTACCGCTCAGATTCAGTAAATTGATATTTTCAGTAATATCTATTTGCCTATATAGTTGAGTTTCATCTTGATTTTCTTTTTGTAGCTGCCAAATAGTTTCTCTAGCGATGGGATTTTTATCTTGCTCAAAAAGTTGCTTGGCTCGAAATTTTAATCCAAACCAGAAATTATTGCCTTTGGCGGCAATTCCCACCGATTGATTTGATTTCCACAATTTGAGTGGTGGAATTTCAGCTTTTATCCAATTACTACCGGGAGTATATTGATGTAAATATCCAGCCTCATTAATACCCCATAAAGTATCACCATCAACTACGGCTAAATCAACAAAGCTACTGTTAGGAATTGCTTTCCACCCACTGGTTCCTAACTTCATTTCATAGGCTAGGGAATTTACAATTACATAGGTGACTGTATCACCGATTAGATATTGGGAAATACTTCCAGAATTGGGAGATGAGGCAACAATTTCCCATGTTGTGTTATCTCGATACTGCCAAACTCTATTTTTTAATGTTAATACTAAGCTGTTATTTTTACTTAGTTGAAGAGAAATTATTTTACTCGTATTGTCAGGTAATGAAATTTGTTTCCAAGTTACTATTGTCGAGTCAAGCACTGGAAAAGGGGAATTTACAGGCATTTCTTGTATTAAAGTCATATCCTGAACATATGTATAAATTTATAGCTTGGTGATAACATTGATTTTCCGCGAGTGAAAAGGGGGTAAGAGCCATGAGGGGTAAGGGCAGTATTTTGAGATTTTTAATGCTGGCTAGTACGTGAAGGCAGAAGTCAGAAGGCAGAAGGCAGAAGGCAGAAGACAGAAGACAGAAGACAGAAGGCAGAAGTCAGAAGCTTTTTGTCATTTTAGAATGGTTGCTTCATTTCCGCCGTACTGTACTAGGTAATTTTTAGGGATTGTTGATGTAAGGGTGAGGAGAAAACAATATCCCCAACTTTGTTATAATTGGGGATATATTCAGGATATATTCGGTATCTAAAATTAAAGCTTGGTATTTTTATTTAAGAGGCGATGTATAAAACAAACAGTAAGACCAAAGAAATCCCGTTTCTTTGATTTAAGTATCGAGCATTATCTGAATTTTTTGATGAGAAACCGAGTTGAGATAAGTTTTGGTTAGAAAGTCAAAAACTTAGAAATTTTCTAACAGAACTAGTATTCTAAAAATGCATCCTGATGACGAAATCTCCATCCACAATTAGATTACCACTAGTTAGGGTAAAAGCGATCAACAAATTTTCAATTGGCACGAAAATATTAGCGATCGCATTTGTAACCCTATCTACAGCTTGCGGTTCTTCAGTCAACCCTTCCAGTCATGCAATTGAAGTTTCGGAAAAAGTTAATGTTAAAGAAACTCAATTAAAACAGCGCCAAGCAGGAACAAATCAAACCTATGCTGATGTAGAAGCATTAGTAAACCTGGGAGCGCGGGTTACTGGTACAGATGCAGCCAAAAAAGCCAGTGTTTATTTAGCTGAACAATACCGTCAAGCCGGTTATAAAACCAAAATTCAGACTTTTACTTATACAAAATTTGTCGATTTAGAATCAAATATTATTGTTGACGGCAAAACAATTAAAGGATATTCCCTGAAAGGGACAATTCCCGGTAAAATCAAAGCGCCTTTGGTGGCAATTCCTAACTTTGGACGTAGCAGCGATTTTATCAAAACTAATCAGCTTAAAGGTGCGATCGCAATTATTAAACGCGGTGAGATTAAGTTTGCGGAAAAAGTACGTAATGCCGAAAAAGCAGGTGCTAGTGCCGTGATAATTTTCAACAACAAACCTGAACATTTACGCAGTGGAGCATTGGCAGCAACATCCAAAATTCCTGTTTTAGCAATTTCCGGGGAAGAAGGTGAAAAGCTAGTGGCGCAGACTCAAAAAAGTCCCTTGAATGTCACACTTAACGTTAACGGCAAAAACCAAGAAATCACAGGACGTAATGTTATCGCCCATCTTGAAGGTGTAACCCAACCTAAAATTATTGTAGGCGGTCATTACGATTCAGTAGAAGATGCTCCAGGAGCCAATGATAATGCTTCCGGTACAGCAGTTGTCCTATCCTTAGCCCGCAATCTTAAAAATTCGCCCCAGGCACGTCAAACTTGGTTCGTGGCTTTTGATGGCGAAGAAGACGGTTTACATGGTTCCCAGGCTTTTGTGGAGGCAGCAACGCCGCAATTCCTCACGGGCTTAAAAGGAATGCTGAACTTTGACATGGTTGGTGTCAACAAGCAATTACAAATTGGAGGAACACCATCATTAACAGCCCTAGCCCAAGTTGTAGAGCCAACAATACAGTTATTTGGTTCTAGTAGTTTAAATGGTGCGAGCAGTGATCATGCTTCATTTGCAGCGAAAAATATACCAGTGATGTTTTTCCATCGTGGTTTAGAGCCAAATTACCACAGCCCCAACGATAAAACAGTTGACCCCAAATTGCTTGAGCAAACCACCCAAGTGGGGATAGATATTATCAAGCGCTTGCTTCAGAGCTAATTGGGTTAGTAGTTAACAGTTAATAGTGATTGGTTATTGGTTAATAGTTATTAGTTATTAGGTAATGCTTCTGAGTTGCTGGTTAGTTGAGAGTTATATAGATAAATGTTCTTCATCAACATTCAGAACCCCATAAATTTGGTAACGAATTTGGAGAGTAGGTATGTGGAGACAAAGAAAAAACCCATAGATAAATTTGGGAGATATCTATAAATTAGTATGACCACTTAACCACTAACAATTAACAATTAACAATTAATAATTAACAACTCTAACAATGTCTGCTAACCTGACTTTTAAAAATCCTTACGTTATTGTTGCTCTTATTTCAATTGGCGCGATCGCATTTCTTGCCAGCAGTCAAACAATACCTAGCAAGGGAATTACTTCCGATCTGCCAATTGCCGAATCACCATCATATCGAGGAAATAGGCGTAATCTGGATACTAATTTTATTGCGATCGCAGTTGAGAGAACTGGTCCTGCGGTTGTGAGGATTGATTCATCACGTACCATCGATGATGATACCGACGGTAACTTTCGTCGTCGTGTGGCACGGGGAACTGGTTCAGGATTTATTATTAGTTCCAATGGTTTAATTCTCACCAATGCCCATGTAGTTGATGGTGCAGACAGGGTGACAGTAACTTTAAAAGATGGTCGCCGAATTGCTGGTAGGGTATTAGGTGAAGATAGACGTATGGATGTGGCTGTCATTCGGGTGCGCGAGCAAAATTTACCCAGTGTGAGCGTGGGCAACTCCGATAGTCTCAGACCAGGGGAATGGGCGATCGCAATTGGTAGTCCCTTGGGTTTAGATAATTCGGTGACAGTGGGAATTATTAGCGGTACGGGGCGATCGGGTCGCGCCCTAGGTGCAAGAGGAAGTCAATCCGCAAGTTTTATTCAAACCGATGCCGCAATTAATCCCGGTAATTCTGGAGGACCATTATTAAACCAACGCGGGCAAGTGATTGGGATGAATACTGCGATTATTCAAGGCGCTCAAGGATTAGGCTTTGCAATTCCCATTAATGAAGCTGAACAAATTGCCGATCGCTTGATTAATAGAAGGTGAATGCGATCGATATGATTTAGCTGCACATTAGCTTATCCCCAACTTTTACGAACAGCTGGGGATATCAACCTCAAAATTACAAATTAATTAATATACTCCACCACATCTTCAGTCTTAAATCTTACCTTCGGTCTTTGGGCACTGTGGTCTTCCTGCGAACGGTATCCAGCCGGACAAACCACAACTGCTTTATAACCTTGTGCAGGAAGTTCCAAAACCTCATCATATTGACTAGGGATAAAACCTTCCATAGGACAGGTATCAATACCCAAAAAAGCAGCCGCAGTCATAAACTGCCCCAAAGCAATGTAGACTTGGCGAGTAGACCATTCATTAATATCCAAAGGATAAGGTGGCTTATCCATGAACCCCTTGACTACAGAACCAAACTTTTGTAGATTTTCCACAGGTGTTTGCTGAACTTCCGCCATGCGATCGAGATAACGATCAACATCAGCAGCATTCAAGTCTTTTTTGATCGCAAATACAACCAAATGTGATGCATCCACAACTTGTGCTTGCCCCCAAGAATGTGGTAGCAACTGCTGACGTAATTCCGGATTGCTAACAACGAAAAATTTCCAAGGCTGTAGCCCAAAAGAAGAAGGAGCTAAAACCATACTTTGTTCTAGAGCCTTCCACACCTCATCGGGTATTTTTTTGCTAGGGTCAAATTTCTTGGTAGCATAACGCCATTGAAGTTGTTGGAGAACGGAATCTGGAGTAGATACTGCGCTGCTCATATACTAGCTCTCAATTTATTACTTCACAAAAAAGTATTGCTGAATCAAAGTTAGGTTTTCATGTAGGATTTTTTCTACAAAAACATACCTAAAATTCAGGAACACTCACAAATATTAACCATATAACAGGGTGTCATAAAATACGAATTTTCGCCTCACCCATCAGCAAATTTGTATGGCAAAGATTTCTCCTCAAAGAGAATACTCATGATATAATTGAGTTTTGCGGGTGACTAGCTCAATGGTAGAGCATCAGACTCTTAATCTGCTGGTTCTGGGTTCGAGTCCCAGGTCACCCATGGCTTTTGTCGTCTTAGATAAAGCATTTAAAGGTGATTCGCAGTTGTTTGCTAAAAACTTAGCAATAGAATTAGTTTTTTACAAAGTCAGATGATGCTCGATACTTAAATCCCAGAAACCAGGTTTCTTTGGTTTTATGTTGACTTTATACATAAACTCTAAAATAACAACATTCTTATACCAATTTTCTATGAAGCTGCATAGAAATGATGTTTATATAGCAAAGCTTTGAGCTAACTAATAATGTGCAACTTCACATTAGAATGGTATTACCTATTTTTTTATCCCTGGTATAGCTTCTTTCCACTGTCGTTAAATAAAGTCTGTCAACTATTGGTGACAAGTTAAGCTCATCAATAATTTGTCAATAAGTAATAGTGCTTAAAATCGTAATCATTTAATTGTTTTAAACAGTTAAATAAATACACAAAAAACTTGAGTAATTATACATCTAACGCCGAATCCAGAGATGTAGTGCTGACATGATATCAATCTTCATCGTTTAACAACAACTGATTATCTGCATCCAGAATTGTTAAAACTAATCATAGATTAAATAATATGCTTATCATTAGATATACTAATGAACGATGATATAAGTATTATTTAGAGTTACTATCGCTGATTTTTCTCAATCAGACAATTCCATTTTTAGCAATATAAAGCTACTCTATATCTATAAAGATTAATTAAATATGAAATTTGCATAAGTTGCAAAATTGGGGTGTCAGTGGTGAAGGAACTATTGGTGACAACCCCTGATTAATGCTACAAATCTAGAGGTAAATTGATGGTTCAATACTTACTTGACACCGTTTGGTTGGTGCCATGCTATGCCTTATTGGGTGGGCTTTTAGCACTACCTTGGTCGCCAGGGATTATACGTCGCATAGGTCCAAGACCGGCTGGTTATGTCAATTTAATTATGACATTTTCATCCTTGATTCATAGCGCGATCGCCCTATCGGCAACTTGGAATCAACCAGCAAAGGAAATATTTATTCCTTGGCTTTCGACTGCTGGTTTAAATCTGTCTATAGATATAGAAATATCTTCAGTTAGTGTTACAGCATTGGTTGTAATCTGCGGTTTGAATTTTTTGGCGCAGATTTATGCGATTGGCTATATGGAGATGGACTGGGGTTGGGGTCGTTTTTTCTCACTTCTGGGGTTGTTTGAAGGGGGATTATGTGCTTTAGCTCTATGCAATAACCTGTTCTTTAGCTATGTAATTCTGGAAGTATTGACCCTGGGAACCTACTTGTTGGTGGGACTGTGGTTTAGTCAACCTTTGGTGGTGACGGGTGCCCGCGACGCATTCTTAACCAAACGGGTGGGAGATTTGTTTTTGTTAATGGGTGTATTGGGTTTATTTCCCTTAGCCGGAACCTGGAATTATACAGATTTAGCGGCATGGGCAGCCACTGCTGAAGTTGACCCCACAATTATTACTTTAGTTTGCTTGGCTTTGATTGCGGGACCAATGGGTAAATGTGCCCAGTTTCCCCTGCATCTGTGGTTAGATGAAGCCATGGAAGGACCAGTTCCCAGTACAATCTTGCGGAATTCGGTGGTTGTCGCTTCCGGTGCTTGGGTATTGATTAAATTGCAGCCAGTATTTAGTTTGTCGCCGTTTGTATCTGCGGCAATGATTGCAATTGGTGCGGTGACAGCCATCGGTGCCTCTTTAATTGCGATCGCTCAAATTGATCTGAAGCGCTGTTTGTCCTATTCAGTAAGTGCTTATATGGGTTTGGTGTTTATTGCTGTGGGAACCCAACAGGATGAAGCGGCGCTGTTATTGGTACTCAGTCATGCTTTAGGGGCGGCATTGCTAGTTATGGCAACTGGTGCGGTCATTTGGAATAGTATTACTCAAAATGTGACGCAATTGGGTGGTTTATGGTCTCGTCGCCCCATTTCTGGATTAGCTTATGTAGTCGGGACTCTGGGATTAATTGGTTTTCCTCCCTTGGGTAGTTTCTGGGCAATGTTGCAGCTTGCCGATGCACTCTGGATAACTCACCCTTTATTGGTGGGGGTAATTATTCTAGTTAATGCTTTGACAGCATTTAGTTTAACTCGTGAATTTGGCTTAATTTGGGGCGGAAAAGCCAAACAGATGAGCGAGCGATCGCCTGAAGTTTCTTGGCAGATGATATTACCAATGATGATTTTATTCGGCTTTGTGTTGCATTTACCTTTGGTATTACAAAGCCTCTCGCTGTTACCGAGTTGGGCAATGCTTAATAAAGATGTGGCATTACTGTTGATTTGGTCGAGTATTTTTGGTTGCAGCTTAAGTTGTGTGATTTATCTAGGGAATATTATCCCCAAACCTGTACGTTTGCCCTTTAAACCTTTACAAAATTTACTTGCCTACGACTTTTATACACCGAAAATCTACAAGGCGAGTATTGTTTTGGGTGTGGATTTAATTTCCAAACTTACCGACCTTCTTGACCGTTTTGTAGTTGATGGCATCGTTAATTTAATTGGTTTACTTTCCCTCGGTGGTGGTGAAGGTCTGAAATATAGCAATTCGGGACAAACTCAGTTTTATGCACTCACAGTTTTGTTGGGATTGAGTGTATTGGGCGCATTTGTAACTTGGCAATTCTGGGGCGACCAATTTTTAGATTTAATGTCGGCTTCAGTATCAATGTTGCCAACTCTTGAATTTTAATTGATTGAGTCTGATGAACCCGAAATATTATCTCAATTCACGGGATAATTATCTTTTTGCCCTTCTATTTTGTCGATTAAAAAACATCCAATCAAAAATCAATCACCAATAAAATCATGCTGAGTGTTTTAATTTGGGCACCTATTATTGGGGCGCTAATGATTGCGTTGCTACCGCAAAAACTACCTGCTGTTAATGTGAGATTAGTTGGCTTATTCATCTCTGGATTAACACTACTTTGGAACCTTTTCATCTTATTAAAATTTGATGTGGCGAATCCAGGAATGCAACTGCAAGAAAATATTCCTTGGAACGAAACCTTGGGTTTAAATTATCAGTTAGGTGTCGATGGATTATCCATTCTGATGCTGGTTCTCAATAGCCTGTTAACTTGGATTGCGATTTATAGCAGTAGCAAAGATACACCACGTCCTCGCTTTTTCTACTCCCTAGTTTTACTTGTAAGTAGCGGAGTTGCCGGGGCATTTATGGCAGAAAATTTACTGCTATTTTTCCTGTTTTACGAATTAGAATTAATTCCCTTTTATCTATTAATTTCAATTTGGGGTGGCGAAAAAAGAGCTTACGCTGGCATTAAATTTTTAATTTATACTGCGGTTTCCGGTGCATTAATTCTGGCTACATTCTTGGGAATGGTGTGGTTGACAGGCTCCAAATCCTTTGCCATGAGCGACATCTCCACACAATCCCTGTCAGCAACACTACAATTAATCCTCCTGATTGGCATTGTCTTGGGCTTTGGCATCAAAATTCCCTTAGTGCCATTTCATACATGGTTGCCAGATGCTTACGTCGAAGCATCCGCACCGATCGCGATTTTATTGGGTGGGGTATTAGCAAAACTAGGAACCTACGGTTTACTCAGATTTGGCATGGCAATGTTTCCCAATGCTTGGAGTACGATCGCCCCAACCTTAGCAATTTGGGGTGCAGGTAGCGCCATTTATGGAACCTTAACTGCGATCGCTCAAAAAGATATTAAGCGGATGGTTGCTTATAGTTCCATCGGACATATGGGTTATATTCTCCTCGCTGGTGCTGCTAGTACACCTCTAGCACTCGTAGGTGCGATCGCGCAAATGTTTAGCCACGGCATTATCTTGGCGATTCTCTTCCACTTGGTTGGGGTTGTGGAAGCTAAGGTGGGTACTCGTGAACTCGATAAACTCAACGGTTTAATGAGTCCGATTCGTGGCTTACCTCTTGTGAGTGCATTCTTGGTGTTGGGAGGAATGGCAAGTGCGGGAATTCCGGGGATGACTGGATTCATCGCTGAATTTATCGTTTTCCAAGGCAGTTTCTCAGTATTCCCAATTCCCACCTTAATGTGTGTGATTGCCACAGGTTTAACTGCGGTGTATTTCGTTATCCTCCTCAACCGCACCTGTTTTGGCAAATTGGATAATAATTTAGCGTACTATTCTCGCGTTTTTTGGTCAGAAAAAATGCCAGCTTTTATCTTAGCTGCATTAATTATTTTCCTAGGAGTACAACCAAATTGGTTAGTACGTTGGAGTGAACCCACAACTACAGCCATGGTGGCAGCAATTCCCCAAATCAAAACACAAATCAAAACAACAACTTCTCCCCAAATAGCACTGAAATAATTACCTAAAATCCCAAATTCCAAACAGGAAAATAGCAATGGTACTAACACCAGAAAAACCAACAACTAAACTACCACCTTCAACACATGAATTCGCGGAAATAATTCATCGGCTCGAAGCTGGTGGTTCAATGCTACCCGATACACCAGAAAACTTAATGCAAATTATTGGTATTTATAAAGCTTATGCAGTACCAATGGATTTCTATTGGCGTGATTTACTTTATATTGCCGAACAGGTATTTTTAGACCCATTTCCCTTTTTTAAATACTTTATCTCCGATGAATATTTGCAGCGTCACAACCACTATGCAGGTGATGATGCCGACTTAAGAATTTGGCGTGGTGTCGCTACAGCCCACCCTGAACTTTTGGCATTTATGGAAAAGGGTGAAACCACCAAAATGCCCAAATTACTCCATCACCTGCTACACGATCGCATTAATATGGAGTTTGCTGAAGCTTGTATGCGGGCAATGCTCTGGCATCGACACATGTATGCACCTGTGAACAAATTCGATGCTTATCTAGACTCTGACGAATACCGGGCTAATGCAGATAGAGCAATCAAAGCCTATTTTCAAGGCAATCCCGCAATGTTGGCGCTGTACAAACTCTTCCCCGATATGTTTTTGGAACAATGCCGGCAGATGTCATACTACGCCAATCTGGGCTTATTCTGGGAAGTCATGGCTCCCGTCTTCTTTGAAATGTCCGATATTTACGACGAAGGTGGCTTCAAAGGTGTACCCGATGCCATGAACTTTTTAGTCAATGGCATCTTTGCGATCGCAGGTCGTCCAATTTACCACCATGTCTATATTAACGGTGAATGCTACGAAATCATTCCCAAATCCAAGGGTTTTACCTGGTTATACGAAGCCGCATTACCCTACGTTGAAGCTGTCTTTTACCGTACTGCTCCCTTCCGTGGTACAAAATCTTACAATGCTCAAGCTGGTCAAGTACCCGACGAACAAAAAGACTTTCACTACGGAATCCTTTATGCAGATGTATTTCCCGTGGGAACTGCTGGCATCCCACCCACATTGTTAATGCAGGATATGTTGCACTTTTTACCAAAATATCTGGTGGATTATTACCAGCAACATTGTCGTGGAGAAGAAGACATGTTGATTCAATTGGGAGTTAGTTTCCAGCGATCGATGTATAATGTCACCTCCGCAGTTATTCAAGCATTACGGACAGCATTGTTATATCCATTAGATGACCCCAACTCCAGACATTTACAAGCCAACCGCGATTTTTTTGAAACCCAGCTAAACCGCTTCTGTCGTCACGAATATAATATGCGCGATGCCGCTAAATTGCGCCAAATTCAAAGCCAAGATTATCGGTGATACAAGAGGCTCTGCCTCTTGACTATCGGTTCCCAGAACCTGGAGAACAAGTTTACAAAACAAAATAAGACTAAAGAAACCCGGTTTCTGGGATTTAACTATCGAGCATCATCTGACTTTTTGAAGAGAAACCGGGTTTCTCACTGCGCGGCTATCCTTAATATTTACCTTATAAACGGTCTCTTATATCGTTTCTCCAAAATCTGGCAACACATAAAATAAATCTCCCTGTCTCTGCATCTGTGCGTCCCCGCGTCACCATCCGTTATTTTTTTTGGAGAATTGGTATCACTGTGTCACCAGCTTCCCCTGAAAAATCATCCAGAAATCGGTAAAAACCCTTTGCCTTCGTCGCCAAGATTAGATTAAAGTTAAAAAGTGTAACAAAGTATCACTTTTCTTTTAAGCTTTTAAAACGAGCTGTTCGCGATCGCTGTTTAGATTTATATATAAAAGTCCATGCAAAACTGTTTTTGGCGGCGAATTTTGGCATTTTTGGCGGCATTTTTCTTAGCTGGTTCGATTTGGGCAATACAACCGACCCAAGCTTACGCCTACGACAACCCAGACTTATTACCAGATCATCCCACCCCAGTTGTCGATTTAGCCAAAACCCTCACCGACATCCAAGAAAAAAATTTAATTCAAGAGCTTAATAATTTTCAGGAGGAAACTGGCTGGAAATTACGAGTTTTGACCCAGTATGATAAAACTCCTGGTCGGGCGGTTATCAATTTTTGGGGCTTAGATGACAAGAGTATTTTGCTAGTTGCTGATTCTCGTGGTGGTAATATTCTCAGCTTTAGTGTTGGTGACGCAGTATACGACCTCCTATCTCGAACATTCTGGATTGAACTGCAAACCCGATTTGGGAATTTGTATTATGTCCGCGAAAATGGCGAAGACCAAGCAATTCTTGATACTTTGAAAACTGTGGAGAGTTGTTTGCGCCGGGGTGGTTGTAGCGTCGTACCGGGACTTCCACGGGAACAATGGATTTTGACCCTAATTACTTCGACTATTGGTGGTGTAATTTGCGGTTTCGCCGCACAACCCCGTAAAGAAGGACAAGTTTTTGCTTGGCAGTGGGCTTTGATTTTTTCTCCCCTATGGGGAATTTTATTCCTCGCCTTCGGTATTGGTCCCGTTGTCACACGCACTTCAGAATGGCTACCTTTGGTTCGTAATATTGCTGGTTTTGCAATGGGTGCGATTGTTGCCTATCTCTCGCCAGTTTTTGGGCGACCTCCGTCTAATGCGGAGAGTTAATGCTGAGTGGTGATGACTAATCACTGACCACTTAGTAAAAATAAATTAATAAATAAATAAATTAATTAATTAATTAATCATTAACAATTAATTTATTTGGTTTGTAGGGGGGCAAAAGAAAGATTTTGTCGCCCTACAATCATTTTTGTTTGTTTCACAATCTCAAATTCCTTTAGCGTCCAGAGATGCGAACAGGAGCCTCCAGAGACAATACATAAACGCTGTTTTGGGGGATTTGGACAATGCGGGTATTTTCAGGCGATCGCAACCCGGAAACTAAGCCGATTAAGCTACCACCCATTGCCCCACGGTCAAATTTTTCTGGGTCGCCACCGGACACAAAACCAAGGGCACTACCACCAATCCTGCCCCAAATTGCACCGTTTTCCACTGCTTTATCGTTGGCGCGTTTGTGGGTAATTGTTGTTCCGGGAATTATTTGGCTGGAAGCGTTAATTGCCACAATTCGACCGTTAACAACAATTGATTGAGCAATAATTTTGACACCACCTTTTGTTGGTTTGAGAACAATTGTAACTGGTGTATTTTCGGGGGCAATCACATTACCTTGTCCGTCTTTGATGGCGCTAGAAAGGGGAACTGTGACGGGAAATTCTTGTTTTTGACCAGCATCTACGTTAATGGCGGCGGGGAAAGACACGATGATGGCAGTGTCTTGAGGAATGGTCATTTCTGATATCGTAATTTCTGATGCAGTTACTGGAATGGGTGAAGATACAGGTTGAACTTGAGGTTGAGTTGTCGGTGTGGTTTGGGCATGGCTAGGCAATGCAACTGTACTGAGTACGGAGACGGAAGCAACTAAGCTGACAATAAGTTTTGTGTTGATTGTGTTGATTGTGTTAATTGCGTTAATTGCGTTGATTGCGCTCATGGCTTTTATCCTGGGTGAGTGAAATGTTTTGTTTGCTTTCACTCCTTCATATGTCGCTTGAGATGTTTTTATGCAGTGTTTGTTCGCAGATTCGGAAATAAATTCATGAAGTTTTGGTTTTTCTGGATACAAATAACCCCACCCTGCTTTTAACTACGCCAAAATCGCTGGGAGGGGCACAAACACATAAAAATCACCTTTCATTACCGATGTCTCAACAGCCATTGCCAACCTGAACCTTGACGATTCGACCAATTATCCGCGTATTCCCCATTTTCATCAAAAGTATAATTTAAATCATTTGTCGGCTCATTAACACGAATTTTGACATCGCGACAGAAACCTTCCACATCAATGAGGATTTCATTGGCTTGATTTGGACGCAAAAGGCGATCGCGAATTAGTCTACGGTTGTTGTCTGCATTCCCAGATGGGTATTGTTGATTGCGCCTGATTGGTAAACATCGCACCCGAATCACAGTTTCCGCCTGTTGGCGATCGAGTTGATGATCTAGTAAATATGGAAATACAGGTTCTCGATAATGCTCCCTATTTACAGATTGGGCAGTAGCTAAAGGCACAATAACTAAAGATACAGCAATACCAAATATAATTATTTTCGATAAATTTTTCATTTTCAGCCTGGGAATAATGATCGAATTTAAACGCAGCAAAGGACGGGCAAGAAGCCCATCCTGCAAGAGTCATCACAATTATGAGTCGGAATTATTTATCTTCAATGAGTTGATTTACTTGCTGTCCGCGACGACCTGTTTTAATTTCATAACGGCGAGTTAAATTATCTTGGTAGTTCATATCTCTAGCCGCAGCAGAATTGACAAATGCATCACAATTTTTGCCCTGAACTACTGTGGAAGAATTACTGCTAATTTTCTCGGCGTGGTTGGTCTTTTTGTCGCTCGATTGACTTGCCTGCTGGCTCCCTTGACTACCACCGCTTCCACTAACACTGACAATACCTAAGAAGCTACCACCGCCACCACCAGCATTATTATGGCTTTTTGATGAATTTGCACGGGTAGAAGTGGAACTCGAACTGGCAATATCGCTGGAATTAGCACGAGTATTATTACCTAAACCGACATCAGTACACAAGGCGCGGGGGTCATTTGCGAGGGTTTTTTGGTCAACCCAAGATTGATGATCACCTAATCCTTGAATTTCGCTATTTCCCACGGGTGCTGAACTATTTGCAGGTGCGCTAGATTTCGCATCGCCTGCGGGTTGTGTATTTACAGGTTTAAAAACACCAGCAGCAGTATTCGCAAATGGATTTGCTTGTGCAGGCATGGAAACAGAAACGAGAGTAGCAGCAGCAAGAAAAGAACCAGTGAGTGCGCGAAGTTTCATCTTGAGTCACCTAAATTTTACTGAGTTTAATAGTGTTGTTTATTACTTGAGTTTTTCAACCCTTCACTCACTCATATGTCGGACTTCACTGGTTTATGCAGGTGATATTATTTCCGCCTAAATACCGACGATAAAACTGACGCGGAGATGGGGAGATAGAGGGACGCGGAGAGATTTAATTAACTATTCCTCGACCAGCCAAACTGGCAACAACTGCAATCAATTCTTCCGGCTCTACTGGCTTGGGCAAGTGTAATTGAAAACCTTCTTGAATTGCCCGCATTCTATCTTCGGTACGGGCATATGCCGTTAATGCTGCTGCCGGAATATTTCCCCCATCTTCTGGTTTCATCTGGCGAATTTTCCGGATTAAAGAGTATCCATCTTCAGTCGGCATACCGATATCGCTTACCAATACATCGGGTTGGGATTGGCTGATACAAGCGATCGCTTCGCTCACTGATGTAGCTGTTTGTACCTGGGCTTGTGACTGCTCCAAGACGGTGACAAGAAAATCGCGGGTATCGGCTTCATCATCCACAATTAGCACGCGCACCCCAGCTAGGGAAGGTAAGGGGGACAAGGGGGGATGCAGGGGGGTAGATGGAGGATTTTCCTCTTGGCGGTACAACAGGGGTAGTTTGACGGTGAATGTTGCCCCTTTCCCAGTACCTGGACTATCGGCGCTGACGGTTCCCCCATGGAGTTCGACAAGATGTCGGACAATTGCTAAACCTAAACCTAAGCCACCGTAGGTACGGGTGCTGGAACTGTCTTCTTGACGAAACCGATCAAAAACGTAGGGTATAAATTCTGGTTTAATCCCCATGCCGCTATCACGAACTTGGATGAGAACAGTTTCGGGATTGCTTTCAATCGCTAATTTGATTTCGACTTCTCCACCGGGATTAGTAAATTTGATGGCGTTTGTGAGTAGATTCCAAATCACTTGTTGCAGGCGTTCAGCATCACCCGTGACAAATAGCTTGGGGTAGAAAATCGCTGCTTGGTTGCGGGAAATTTGTCCTTGAGTCTGTTTATTTAGGGAAACTATTTTTTGACTGGCTTCCCATTCCGTATCGCGGATGGAAAAGAGGATTTCGATTTCTTTGGCGGCGGCGGCGATGCGTACTGTGTCAATCGCAGCTTCAACGATGGGAACTAAGTTACATGAAGTGACGTTGAGGCGCAATTTTCCGCGTACAATCCGGGAAATATCTAGTAAATCTTCAATCAGTTGCTTTTGATTGCGGGCGTTACGTTCAATGGTTTCCAATGCCTGAATTTTTTTCGCCTCATCCAACTGGGGACGAGTCCGCAATAATTGTGCCCATCCAAATATTGCATTTAATGGCGATCGCAGTTCATGGGAAAGTACGGCTAAAAATTCATCTTTCATGCGGTTGGCTTCACGCAGTTGTTCGGTTTGCTGCTGTAATGAACCAACTAGGCGCGAACGTTCAATTGCGATCGCAATTTGATCGCAAACTGCTTGCATCATCCCAATTTCGTTTTGAGTAAACCGCAATTTGCTTAAACTACCAAATCCTAGGGTACCAAATAATTGTCCCCCAGAAATTAATGGATAGCTAGCAAATGCGGTGATTCCCAAACTACGAATCACATCAGCTTCTGGAGCAGTTGAGTTTTGTACATCTTCCAGGGTAAGAAAGTGGCGATTTATTGCTGCTTTCCCGCATATCCCTTGGTTGAAATGCAAAGTTGTGACTTGATTGGCAAATTCCTCGCTGACTCCTTTATATGAAGCCAGATGTAATTGTTGCTGGCTTTCATCTACTAAAAAGTTAAAGTAACAATCTAAACCTATCTGCTCCGATAAACTGTGGAATACACTGTCCAAAAGGGCAATTGGTTGTTGGCTAGAGAGTAAATCACTAGCGGTTCCAAACAATAGTTGTAGCCTTCTATAACCAAGAGATAGGGCTTTTTCTACATACTTGCGATTGCTAATATCTTGGAACATTAACACGCAAGTTGCAGCATGACCATGCATTGCTGGTAATGTATCTGCAAATATCAGTAGCGAACGAATCCCACCCGGAGTATGCCAATCCATCTCAATGCTTTCCAGACGTTCTCCACGAGCAACCCTTACCCCCGGCATTTGTTCATCGGGAATCGGATTTCCTTCCGCATCGGTACAGTGGTAAACGGTATGATATTCCTCTGCCCGCTTACCTTTAGGAAATTCCCCGCCAGCTAGCTCATCTGCGGCATGATTAGCAAATACAACTTTTGCGGTTTTTGGTTCGATTAATAACAATGGTGAGGGCATTAAATTCAGTAAATATTCTAACCATTGCTGTTGACTGCGGAGGCTGGCTTCGCTCTCGTGTAATGCCGCTTCAACTTGTTTGCGTTCGCTTAAGTCTAAAATAAATGCTATTGATTCTTGGCGTTTTTCCCCCGCTAAAGCATAACCAACCAAAACGGGAATCCGAGTCCCATCTTTGCGAATATACTCTTTTTCATAGGGCTTGCAAGCGCCATCTTTTTGAGCCTCAGCAATCCGCTCTTTTTCTAAATCCCAATACTCGGATGGGGTAATATCCTGCCAACGTATCCTACCCGCTTCCAATTCCTCGCGATTGTAGCCGATGATGCGTAAATATTCATCGTTAGCATTGCTAATATTTCCATAAATATCACCAAACAAAATTCCAACTACATTCGCTTCTACAAAGCTTCGCAGCCTTTCCTCATTGGCATTTAGTGCTGCTTGGAATCTGTCGCGTTGACGAATCAAACGTTCAATCCCTAACGCACCATACCAAATTAACAATAAAAATACTAATATTGATGCGATCGCAAACAATGATAATGCAAGGACTGCGTCAAAAAAACCTGTCCGCAAACCTTGTAAAATCAAGCATTCCAAAAATAAAGGTACGAGTACAGTAGCCACTAATAATCGTCGCACCAACAAACCGCCATAGCCATCGCTTGTAATTAATCGCATGTTCTTTTGCAACACAAGCTGTTGAATTTTACCATCAAAGTTTTAAACACTGCATCGTTCAACAACAGTATTTTCCAGCGACGTGTTCTCGGAATTATTTATCTGTCTGCTAATCTTTACTTTTATCCATAGTTTTCCCGGAAAAATCTACCTTAATGTAGATTTCAAACATGGAAAAAACAGTTAGTGAGTGCAAATATTGAGATTAATTTGTATTAAGGGTAGTGGAGAATGGGGATTGTAGTTTTGGCTTGCAGTTATCCCCATGCCCTAATTAATTAAAATAATTTAAATCGCCCTAGCTGAGTTTCCATAGTATTAGTGAGAACTTTATTTAATTCTTTAATATCTTTAAATTGTAAAATTTGGCTGGGGGGTAAATCGAAAGGGAATTGTCCCGGCATTTCGGGACGCTGCATGTGGGATAGTAAAATTTGCTCAGTACGCTTGCTTTGGATAGCGTAGCCAATGTCAATACAAACATTGGGGCTAGGAATCAATTGCGGTGTTTCTTCGCCATCAATGCGGGCTATAGGTGTTACATCCGCAATAAATAGTAAACTTCTACGAATTTTTCGCATCATTGTGCGGTTAAGGCGTGCAGGTGCATCTTTGGGGCGGTATGATTCAACAAGAGCTAGAGGTAATCGCGATCGTTTATTCAAAATCTCTAAGCTATGCTGCAAAGCTTCGCGCAATGCCTGACTAGCAGTTGGATACTCAATTTGATGACAAAAAAAGATTGTTGGTTCCAATTGCGCCAACAATGCCTGCTTGGTAAAGTAAATCTCATGGCTAATTAAATCAATATTCGCGACGCAATAGCCACCACTACCCTCAACATAAAACTCGACATTCTCACCTTCGATATAGCGCCCAAACCAAGTCGACTTTTTAATCTCATCAATATCATCCAAAAAATCAGCTCGCAAACCCGATTTCAACAAGCTTTTTTTACTCAAGCGGATATCTGCCGGACGTTTTTCCAGTTCATGAATCGGCTCGTAATCCTGAAGATACCACGCTCTGAGAGCAATTATGGACATAAGACGCTACTTTAACGTAATGAATGCAAATAACTGCGTATTAGCTTACACCTTGTTGCGCGCATCAGAACAAAGGAATCATGTAAAAATAAGTAGTGCAAGCGTCTCGCTTGCTATTTCCCAAAGGTAGGCAAGAAGGCAGAGGATTACAGAATTGGAAAGTGATGGCGACACAGAGGAAAAAATCTCAAATCCTTCAGTACAGAATTATAGCAATTCTCAAAAAGGAAGCAACAGATTTAGGAGGCAGTGATGTGGAGAGGGTGTGACGCGGAGATGATGTATCGTCAGCTTTTAGAGAAATAGCATTATTTGCGGGAAGCTGATTATATCTACAACACATCATACTCTTCACTCACTTAAGTATCTGCTGGTTTCCGAATTTATCCGAAATCCAAAATTCCCAAACTGTATTGAAAATATATAACAACCAGTCAAATCAAGACTATTCTCTGAGAGATAGTTTTGATTTTAATGACTGTCAACTCCAATATATCTGTTTATTGATGATTTTGTAAAAGTCAATTTTTAGGTGAATTTTAGGTGAATTAAAAAATAATCGGCAAAAAGTATGCAGAATATTTTGAATCAATTATTTGTCAGAATCTCGGAAGTAGAATTCATAAATTTGTGTCAAAAATTTGCCAAATATATTTCATGAATGGAAATTATTACTTATGATAGCCTTCACCACAATATCTTCACGGGAAGTAGTAAAAACAAAAAAGCCAAATATCCTTAACTATCAAAATATTAGTCAAGTAGCTTTTTTACGGAACGTAATTGAAGAATTACAAGACGGTATATTAATTTTAACAAATACTGGTAAACTAATTTTTGGCAACTCCAAAGCCTATGACTTTTGTCATCAAATCGAGGGAAATAACGATGAATACCTTATTCCCCAGGCAATTTGGGATATATGTAAATCTCTAATTGAAAATAGTAGTTTTGAAGGCGATCGCAATATTGTATCTGATGAAATTAAACTCAATAATACAGCTATTTTTAGAATTAGAGTCAGATATCTCAGGCTAAATCAATTTCATCATCCTTATTTGCTTGTAACTATTGAAAATCGCTATGAATCTGTCAAAAATGCAGTCATTACTGAAATAAAAAAATATCAATTAACTTCAAGAGAAGCAGAAATTTGGCATCTTTATCGTCTTAATTATAGCTACAAACAAATAGCTGAACAACTTTATATCACCATCAATACTGTCAAAAAACACATGAAAAATATTCACGCCAAAAGACAAGACTTTTTCACTCAAATATACCTTGCTGAAAATGCATGATTTTCAATGTCAACAATTTTTAATCTATTGCAATGTGACAATTGTCAATTTTTGTTACTAAAATTAATATAGTTGTCATTGATTGAAATCAGATGAACTTACCAGAACTTGAAACTGAAGCAATAGACCGTATAGTTGAGATGGCATGGGAAGATAGAACCCCTTTTGAAGCCATAGCAGAGCAGTTTGGCTTGCAAGAAAAACAGGTTATCGCCTTAATGCGGCGGGAGATGAAAGCTTCTAGTTTTCGGATGTGGCGCGATCGCGTTACATCCCGTAAAAGTAAACATTTATACAAACGCGACTTTGTTGCCGGTAGGTTCAAATCAGCGAATCAAAAAACTTAAGACTGTAAATACGCTTGCTTTCATCTTTGTGTCTCCTCATCTCCCCGTCATCATTTTTGACTTTTCCGAGACAGTAATAGAAAATCCCCTCCTAATTGCCCATAGTATCTGCATCGGAGAGGGATTAAATATACTAAACCTTACACACGAGAACGGGTGATTTCGAGGCTAATTTTGCCACCAAAATCGGGGATTGGAGCCGCAGGTTTCGTCAAAATTACCTGTACTTGAGTTAAGCGATCGCATTTAGCTAAAATCGAATCAGCGATCGTCGCAATTAATTTTTCAATTAAAGCAAACTTCGATGTCGTGATTAAGTGCTTCACCAAGTTAATAACGCTACGATAATCCAAAGTATCCTCAATCGCATCCGTTTTGCCAGCAGTTGATACATCTAACCACAGCTTTACGTCAACCTCAAACCACTGTCCTAAAACCTGTTCTTCCGGCAAATAGCCAGTATAGCCATAAGCGCGAATACCAGTTACATGAATGCAATCCATAACTTCAAAGAGAGAAAATTTTTGCTGATTTAAATTGATTGAGATTGATTGAGATTGATTGAGATTACTTGACATAATATTTACTTCCTTCTCAATAGCGAATACGTGGGTCTACGTAGGCATTGAGAATATCAATCAAAATACTTGCCATGACAACAATTCCCCCAAAAAATACCATAATTCCTTGTACAGTCGGATAATCGCGTTCGTTGATAGCTTCGTACAAGCGATTTGCTAAACCGGGCCAAGAGAATGTTACCTCTGTCAAAATTGCCCCACCTAACAACGAAGCAAAAGTTAATCCTAAAACGGTAATTACTGGAATTAAGGCGTTTTTCAAAGCATGAGAAACCAGGATTTTATTTTCGGGAATCCCTCTCGCCCTTGCTGCTTCTACATAGTCAGATTGCAAGGTTTGTTTTAAATTTACCCGGACAATCCGCTCAAAAATACCGCTCAATAAAACTCCTAAAGTACAACTAGGCAAAATTAAATATTTTACTGCTGTCAAAAGCTCAACAACTTTACCACCTAACAAACTATCCAGCGTATACAAGCCAGTAATTTTTGTTGGTGCATCTAAAGTGGCAGGAAAACGAGTTCCCAAGGGTAATAAATCTAAACCCACAGAGAAAATTAATTGTAGTAGCATCCCTGCCCAAAACATTGGCAGCGCATAAGTAATAATACCGAATAAGCGACCACCTAAATCTAAGGGAGTACCCGGACGTGATGCAGATAGAGTGCCAACTGTGATTCCCACCACCAACGCCACAATAATACTGAATATTGCCAACTCCGCAGTTGCAGGGAAGTATTCGCCAATAATCTCCCATACAGCTTTACCGCGACTGGTGATTGATTTACCCATGTCAAATTTGAGAAATAAACTTCCCAAATAATTGAGGTACTGTAACCACAAAGGTAAATCTAAACCTAATTGTTTTCTCAGGGTTTCTTTGGCACTTTCTGGCGCACGTACACCTAATATTGCATCAACAGGGTCGCCCGCAGCAACTCGCAGCAAGACAAATACCATTGTCACAATGGTTAATATTTGTAATGGTGCTAATAGTAAGCGAACAGTTACGTAATATGTCAGAGCTTTGGAACGGGACATAAAATCTTTTATGAATAAGGGGACGCAAAGATGTGGAGATGGGGCGATGCTCAATTAACTTTTCTTAATTCCACTGTAAATTAATAATTGGGTGGCATCTTGTTGGACACCGCTAATGCTATTTTGAGCAAACACATAATCTTTTTTTTGCCACAAGGGAATATAAGGTACTTCCTTGGCAATCAAGTCTTGAATTTCGGCAAAATATTGCTTACGCTTGCCTGCATCTTGTTCCTGACGCTGGGCTTCAATCAGTTTATTCATCTTCTCGCTAAAGTAAAACGAGCCTTGAGACACACTTCCACCCTTTTCGCAACCTTTTTCCAGGGAACCTTTTTCACATTGCAAGAATGGCTGCACGTAATTATCTGCATCTAAAAAATCTGGATACCATTCCAGCAAAGTTGTCGCATATGCTCCTTGAGGAATATTTTTGTAGGCGCTGGTGGAGTCAATACCATTGATTTGCAAATCTAGCAATCCATCCATTGTCTTAGAAGCGATCGCTTTCATCACGATCGCAGTTAAACCTGTTGTGGCAACATTAGAACGATACCAAAGTTCGACTTGAGCAGGCTTTTCTGGAGTAAAACCAGCTTGTTTGAGCAATTGTTTGGCTTTTTCGGCATCCCCATCGCTACCATATTGTTCTTGAAATACTGGTTTATAAACATCAAAGGTAGTGGGAACCATACTGTAAACTGGCTGTCCTTGCCCATACAAAACTCTGTCTAGGAGCAGCTTTCGATTCATCATCGCCGCTAATGCTTGCCTTACCAAAGGATTATCCAAAGGTTTTTGGTTGCGGTTAACTGTCATGAACGAGACAACACTACCGTTATTAGCGATCGCTTGCCAATCTCCTTTTTTTCCCATCTCCTGTAAAGAGCGAATTTGATCGGCATCCATCGACAAGCCGGCAACATCAATCGATTTTTTGCGAAAAGCATTATATAAGTTCACGCCACTACTGAGAATTTGTAGCGTCACACCTTGATTTGTTGGTTTTTCACCCCAATATTTATCAAATAAATCTAGCTGAATTTTATCGGTGGCAAAGTTCGCTAATTTATATGGACCCGTACCAATAAAATTATTAGGATTAAATTCACCTTCGCCAATTTTGTAAGCCTTTGGCGATACTGCACAGACTCCAGCAAATGCTAATAAAGAAGGGAAAGCGGCAAATTGCTGTTTTAATTTAATGGTGAGTTCGTATTCAGATGTGGCTTTGGCTGATTCAACAATATCACCAAGCAAAAATGCCGGTTTCCCACCATTTTTAATAAATCTCTCTAAACTAAAAGCCATTGCTTGGGCATTGAATTTTTCGCCATCATGAAACAACACATCTTGGCGCAAAGGCATTGTATAAGTTAATCCATCAGCACTAACTTGGGGTAATGCGGTTGCTAGTTGCGGTACAGGCTCTGTACTTCCGGCTTTGTAAGTATAAAGTCTATCGCTCATGTTATATATCAAACCTAGCGAACCTGTTTCATATGCATCTGCGGGGTCAAGGGTTCGAGGTTTATTTGTTGTCCCAATAATAATCCGGGGATTAGCGTTACCCCCCAAATTATTTGCTGACGGACTGCTGCCACAGCTAGTAACTAGTAATAAACACAATAAACAGATACAAGCTAAACTAATAATTTGTTTAGTTCGCCCCCAAGGGCTTCTCAAAAAGGGGAACCAGTACATAAAATCAATAACTTTGATAATTTTTCCAGTCAATGGTGAGTCATTCTACTACAATCCTGTAAGTAGGGATACTAAATTTTTGTATTCTCAATTCTGATTCAAAAAAAAACCATAAAAACTAATTTATATACCTGATTAATCTCCAAACCTGGCGATATTGTTAGACAGCAAATTCTAGTTAAAAGCTGCGATCGCATTATGAAATACTTTTTCTTGTCTGAAGGATGGACTATCGGTAGAGTCTGGGCATCAGAAGGTCTTTGGCAGGTGACAGCATGGAGAAGACAACCTGATATTCAAAAAATGAGTCTATGTCTCATAGAAAAAGAAGAATCATTATGGTTGTACCGGGTAGAAGATGCAATTATTACCATCGAAGTCAAACCAGTTGATTCCCTACAAGCCGCCAACACCCAAACTATTGGGCAAGTCACCCTCAAACGCTTAATCAGCGCCGAACAAGTTTTGGAACGACTGGGAAATGCCCAAGCCCAATGCATGATGCAAAATCTGCAAACGGTGGTGCAATAAGAGAGGAAAAGGAAAAAAGGGGATAGAAAAATAGGGAAGGATGAACATTAAAAATTTTGCTTGCCACTATTTTTAATAATTCTTTATATTTTGACTTTCATTTTAATTTTTACTGCTGTAATCCTACTTACTCTCCCTCCAGCACACATTCCCTCACTCCCCCAAACTTCCCCTATTTCCTTTTGCCACCGCTTGCAAAGAGTTCCATGAATAGTTACACTTTTTAAAACATTCTCATTTTTGCATTTAGTAGCAGATCGTTCTTTTTCGAGAACTTTCTTGTTTTTGCGTGGCGTTTGCATCATGTAATTTCTCGTAAAAACTAAAGCACTACTTAAATGCCCACGCGGTCTAAATTTATAAGACAATATGTGTGGAAGAGCGCAAGCTCTTGTAATAACAAAATCTAAAAAATTTCTCTGTAAACAAACTCATCGAGGAGGAGCGTAGTCGATGGGACTACCCTGGTACCGAGTACATACAGTCGTTCTGAATGACCCAGGACGATTGATTTCTGTACACTTGATGCACACCGCCCTTGTTTCTGGCTGGGCTGGTTCAATGGCACTTTACGAACTGGCAATCTACGACCCCAGTGATCCTGTACTTAACCCGATGTGGCGGCAAGGCATGTTCGTACTGCCCTTTATGGCACGTCTGGGTGTAGTAGGTTCTTGGGGTGGCTGGAACGTTGTTGGCGACCCCAGCTACGAGCCTGGTTTCTGGTCTTTTGAAGGCGTTGCAGCAGCTCAAATTATCCTGGCTGGCTTGCTATTCTTAGCAGCAGTTTGGCACTGGGTGTATTGGGATTTGGAACTTTTCCAAGATGCCCGTACAGGTGAACCAGCGCTAGACTTGCCGAAAATGTTTGGTATTCACCTATTCCTCTCCGGTTTGCTCTGTTTTGGTTTTGGAGCTTTCCACCTAACTGGATTGTTTGGTCCAGGAATGTGGGTTTCAGACCCCTATGGAGTTACGGGGCACATAGCACCAGTTGCACCGGAATGGGGACCATCAGGATTTAACCCGTTTAACCCTGGTGGTGTTGTTGCTCACCACATTGCTGCTGGCGTAGTTGGTATTATTGCTGGTTTATTCCACTTGACAGTCAGACCACCTGAAAGGCTGTACAAAGCATTGCGGATGGGTAATATCGAAACCGTACTTTCGAGCAGTATCGCCGCAGTTTTCTTTGCTGCCTTTGTCGTTGCAGGTACTATGTGGTACGGTAACGCGACTACTCCAATTGAATTATTCGGACCTACCCGCTATCAGTGGGATCAAGGATACTTCAAGCAAGAAATTAATCGTCGCGTGCAAGCAAGCGTTGCTGAAGGTGCGAGCCTGTCTGAAGCTTGGTCGCAAATTCCTGAAAAACTGGCATTCTATGATTACGTCGGTAATAGCCCCGCAAAAGGTGGTTTGTTCCGCGTTGGTCCAATGGTTAAAGGTGACGGGATTGCTCAATCTTGGCAAGGTCACGCAGTATTTAAAGATGCAGAAGGTAAAGAACTCACAGTTCGTCGTTTGCCTAACTTCTTTGAAACCTTCCCAGTGCTTTTAACCGATGCTGATGGTGTTGTTCGTGCGGATATCCCCTTCCGTCGTGCAGAATCGAGAAGTAGCTTTGAACAAGCTGGCGTAACAGTTAGCTTCTATGGTGGTAACTTGAATGGTCAGACCTTCAACGACCCCGCCGATGTGAAGAAATATGCTCGTAAAGCGCAAGGTGGCGAAATCTTTGAATTCGATCGCGAAACCTTGAATTCTGACGGTGTATTCCGCACCAGCCCCCGTGGTTGGTTTACCTTCGGACATGCAGTATTTGCGCTGCTGTTCTTCTTTGGTCACATTTGGCACGGCTCTCGGACAATTTACCGAGATGTATTTGCTGGTGTGGAAGCAGATATGGAAGAACAAGTCGAATGGGGACTCTTCCAGAAAGTGGGTGACAAAACAACCCGTAGTAAAAAAGCTGTCTAAGACTTGTTAGTAGGTAATGGTTAATAGGTAATGGATAATAGTTAGCCAGTCATGGGAAATAGTGAATAGTGACTTTAACTACATAGCTCTGAACATAACTAGCTGCTAACCATTAACCATTAACTACTAATCGCTACCTATTAAACTGAAAAAAGCAGGAAAATTTAGATATGGAAAGCATTGCTTACATTTTGGTTTTCACATTGGCGTTGGGGACTATCTTTTTTGCGATCGCATTTCGCGAACCCCCCCGCATCCCCAAGAAAGATGATTAATTCAATATTTCCAAGTTTGTAATTGCTCACAGCAAAAAATACAATCTTTGCCGCTAATACCGATGATGGTACTAGCGGTTATTTAATCTCTGAGTCCTCTTAGTTACTAATTAATAGGGTTACTTAGTTGGACTTTTCACAAAACAAGCACGAAATAACTATTAACCAATAACCATTCCCCAATAGTTAAATATCTGATATAATCTGATATTTGGAAGTCGATAGCAATTTTTATCAATTTCCCTGCGCTAGCATGAACTAAGATGTAGGTGTAGACTGTCAGGCAGGCGCTTGCATGTACATCGCTAGGAGGCAAAAAAATACGGAGACTAACACCAGGAAACAATTAGCATGGTCAATCAGAAATCAACTGCTACAGCTGAAATAGGATTTACACACGAAGATTTTGCTGCGTTATTAGATAAATACGATTACCATTTTAGCCCTGGAGATATCGTACCCGGTACGGTATTTAGTATCGAACCACGCGGCGCTCTGATTGACATAGGTGCAAAAACGGCAGCTTACATACCCATACAGGAAATGTCAATTAACCGGGTCGATGCCCCGGAAGAAGTTTTACAATCAAACGAAACTAGAGAATTTTTTATTCTCACCGATGAAAACGAAGATGGACAGTTAACCCTCTCGATTCGTCGGATAGAATACATGCGAGCTTGGGAACGGGTACGCCAGTTGCAAGCAGAAGATGCAACTGTCCGTTCGGGAGTATTTGCGACTAACCGTGGTGGTGCATTAGTCCGCATTGAAGGACTGCGTGGATTTATTCCCGGTTCTCATATTAGCACTCGCAAGCCTAAAGAAGATTTAGTCGGTGAAGAGCTACCTTTAAAATTTCTTGAAGTTGACGAAGAACGTAACCGTTTGGTTCTTTCTCATCGTCGTGCGTTAGTGGAACGCAAGATGAACCGTCTTGAGGTTGGCGAAGTGGTTATCGGTACGGTACGCGGTATCAAGCCTTATGGTGCGTTTATCGATATCGGTGGTGTGAGTGGATTGTTGCACATCTCGGAAATTTCTCACGAGCATATTGATACTCCCCATAGTGTCTTCAATGTCAATGATGAAGTTAAGGTAATGATTATTGACTTGGATGCTGAACGCGGGCGGATTTCGCTTTCCACGAAGCAGCTTGAACCCGAACCCGGTGATATGATTAAGAATCGGGATTTGGTTTACGATAAAGCTGAAGAAATGGCAGCTAAATATCGCGAACAGTTGCTTGCAAAAGCTCAAGGCGCTGCCATCCCATCCATGACACTTGAAGAACCAGTAGTAGTAATTGAAGAAGAAATTCCATCTGCAATTGAGGAAGAAATTCCAACTGCAATTGAAGAAGAAATTCCATCTGCAAGTGAAGAAGAATAATTACATAATTAAAAAACTTTAAAAAAGGGGGAAACCCCTTTTTTTATTGGGAAAAGATGTTTATTCTCGGATATATAATTAACCGTTGGCACTTTTGAGCATCAATTGCATATCTAACGAATTTGCTCTAATTATTTAGAGACTTCATGATAGACTTCGTGCAACTATCTGTAGAATATCTAAAAATGAACTTAATTCTCCCGAAAATGAAAAAAAACATTAATCAAAAAACCCTATTATTTGCATGTTTGACAGCTATAGTCACAGCTTGCGGAGGTGGTGAGACTAGTCCCACTTCAGGTAGCAATACACCAAATAATAATTCAGTATCAGCAGCCATTCCCATTGGTATTGCCTTTTCTCAAACAGGAAATGCAGCATTACTCGGTCAAGATGGGATTCATGGAGTTAAAATTGCTGAGAAATATTTTAATGATCAAGGTGGTGTCAATGGTACACCAATTAAACTTGTGATTCAAGATGCTGGTGGAGAAGAACAAACAGCAATGAATGCTTTTCAAGCATTAATAAATAAAGATAAGGTAGTTGGTATAATTGGTCCGACTTTATCACAGCAAGCATTTAGCGCCGATCCGATCGCAGAACGTGCGAAAATACCTGTGATTGCTGCATCCAATACTGCTAAAGGAATTCCCGAAATTGGCGATTATATAGCCAGAGTTTCAGCTCCAATTGTTACTGTTGCTCCAAATGCAGTCAAAGCTGCTATTAAGCAAAATCCTAATATTAAAAAAGTCGCTGTTTTCTACGCTCAGAATGACACTTTTAATAAAACAGAAACGGAAATTTTTCAAAAAACAGCTAAAGATTTAGGATTAGAAATAGTCACTGTTCAAAAATTTCAAACCACAGATACTGATTTTCAGAGCCAAGCCACAAATGCGATTAATTTAAAACCAGATTTAGCTATCATATCGGGTTTGGCAGCAGATGGTGGTAACTTAGTTAGACAATTACGAGAACTGGGTTATAAAGGCTTAATTGTTGGTGGTAATGGATTGAATACTTCTAATGTCTACAAAGTTTGTAAAGCTTTGTGTGACGGCGTAATCATTGCACAAGCATATAGTCCTGAACATCCGAATGAAATTAATAAAACATTTCGTCAAACTTATCTTAGCACATATAAAATAGAGCCACCTCAATTTAGTGGGCAAGCTTTTACAGCAGTTCAGGTATATGTTGAAGCATTAAAATCTTTAGATAAAAAGACGAAAATTAGTAGTTTATCACTGCCACAATTGCGAAGTGAATTAAATAAAGAAATATTAGCCGGTAAATATGATACTCCGGTGGGAGAAATTTCATTTACCCCCACAGGTGAAGTGGTACAAAAGGATTTTTATGTTGCTCAAATAAAAATGGAGAAAGATGGAAGTAATGGGAAATTTACATTTATTAAGTAATTTTAGTCAATAGTTAATTGTTTAATAGATATTGGGAATTGAACATCAATTAATCTCTTTTTCCACCTCCCTATTCCTCCCAATATCCTTTTCCTTTTCCATTTTAAAATAATGACTATAACGCTGTTTTTCCAACAACTTCTCAATGGTTTATCTATTGGTAGTACATACGCAATTTTTGCTTTAGGGTATACCCTAGTTTACTCAATTCTCGGAATTATTAATTTATCACATGGTGCAGTTTTTACTTTAGGAGCATATTTTTCTTATGCGCTAATGGGAGGCGCATTTGGTTTTAGCGGAGTGTTAGCAAATGCTAGTTTACCTTTTGGTTTACCGTTCATTTTGGCATTAATTTTAGGTAGTATTTTTGCCGGATTAGTAGGAGTAATAATCGAAAGGTTTGCATTTTTACCACTGCGACGTAAAGGTTCAGACCCCTTGTTAACTGTTGTTTCTAGTTTGGGAATTGGTCAAATTATTGTTAATTTCATTCAATATTTAGTAGGAGCAGAAAATTATACTTTCCCTGCAAATACTTACGGTAATTTACCACCTGCGATTAACTTCGGGACTCCTGAAAATCCGATTCCTATTCGTACAGTGCAAATAGTTATTTTTGTTGTTTCAATCACAGTAGTCGCAATTTTAACTTATTTTATTAACAGGACTAAGTATGGTAAAGCAATGCAAGCGATCGCAGAAGACCCGATTACTGCTAGTCTATTAGGAATAAATAGCGATTTATTTATTGTTTTTACCTTTTTTATCAGTAGCTTCTTAGCCGGCATGGCGGGAACATTACTCGCTTCTAGCGTTAGTATTGCTGGACCTTACTTTGGTATTACTTTTGGATTACGAGGATTAGCGGTAATAGTTTTAGGTGGTTTAGGCAGCATTCCCGGTGCAGTTGTGGGCGGTTTTTTAATTGGGATAGTAGAAGCATTTGTACCACAGCAATATTCAGGATATAAAGACGCTGTTGCTTTTGGAATTTTATTTATTATGCTATTAGTTAGACCTCAAGGACTGCTCGGCAGAAAATTTATTCAAAAAGTTTAAGTGGGATAATTTAATGATTAGTTAATATTAATAATTTTAATAATTTTATGAGTGATTTTTTCAATACTTACGGCTCTTTAATTGTCTTAATGGTACTGTACTCCCTACTGGGATTATCTTTATATTTACCCTTGATGGCAGGACAATTATCTTTAGCAAGTCCAGGATTTTATGCTCTGGGCGGATATATTGCTGCAATTCTTTCGACTACTGTATTTCGTCAACCCAATGGTACTTTCCCTATTCGTTTACTATTACTCGAAATGCTAATTTCCGGTGTAGTTTCGGGATTATTGGGGTTATTAGTTGGTTTTCCGGTATTAAGATTACGAGGAATCTATTTAGCGATCGCTACAATTGCGTTTGTTGAAGTTTTACGAGTTATTGCTTTAAATTTAGAGATTACAGGAGGTGCAATTGGTATTCCTGGGATTCCTCAACCTTTTGCATCACAAATTGAATATTTATGGATTGCTTTACCTTTATTAATTATCACAATGATATTAATTTATCGCCTGGAACGGGTGCGAGTTGGGAAAGCATTAATTGCGATTCGTGAAGATGAATTAGCTGCCAGTTCAATGGGAATTAATTCAACTCACTATAAAGTCATTGCCTTTACATTAGGAGCAATTTTAGCTGGGATGGTTGGGGCGATTAGCGCTCATTTTTTTAATACCTGGAATACCAGACAAGGTACTTTTGAAGCCAGCATTATTTTCCTGACTTTTGTCTTAATTGGTGGTTCTCGTACATTTCTAGGTTCAGTTGTTGGTGGTATGGTATTTACGGCATTGCCGGAAGTTTTGAGAGGCTTGGCGGATACTGGTGGTTTACCAACTTGGTTAGCGCAATTTCTTCGGGATGGTAGATTAATTATTTTTGGTTTTTTAATCGTATTTGGTACTATCTTTTTTCCACAAGGACTGGTGACACCTAAGATTTTTAAAAGATTTTCTAAAGTTAGAACAAAAGTTAAAAATAATAGTTAGAAAAGCTTAATAAATTAGCAGCATATTACTAACTAAGTTGTTGATACAAGCATTTAAAATATTATTTAAAATATTATTTAAAAGTAATTTTATCTAATTTCCAATCCAATTAATTAATTAATTGAACATGTCAACAGATAACCCTACTGTACTAGAAGCTAAAGCCTTGACTCGTCGATTTGGTGGTTTAGTTGCAGTTAATAATATCTCATTTTCTGTGAATAAAGATGAAATTTTTGGTTTAATTGGTCCCAATGGTGCAGGTAAAACCACACTTTTTAATTTAATCACAGGTTTAATTCCTCCTTCTGCGGGTAATTTAATTTATCAAGGTCAAGAAATAGCTAGCAAAAAGCCTGATAAAATTGCATCATTAGGGATTGCGAGAACATTTCAAAATATTCGCTTATTTGGCGAGCTTTCGACATTAGAGAATGTAATTATTGGCAGACATTTACATACAAAAAGTAATCTATTTACAGGTGTATTGGGAATACCTCCCGCACCCCAGGAAGAAAAATATAGCCAAGAAAAAGCATTAGAATTATTAGAATTAGTTGGTTTACAAAATCGTATCGAAGAACAAGCAAAAAATCTTCCCTATGGAGAGCAAAGACGCTTAGAAATAGCCCGTGCTTTAGCATTAGAACCGCAAATTCTATTACTTGATGAGCCAGCAGCAGGAATGAATCCCAGTGAAAAACAGCAATTAAGCGATTTTATTCAGCAAATTCGCCATCAATTTCATCTGACTATCATCTTAATTGAACACCATGTTCCCCTAGTCATGGGATTATGCGATCGCATTGCTGTATTAAACTTTGGACAACTCATTGCTTTAGATAAACCGGCAATTGTCCGAGCCAATCCAGCCGTGATTGAAGCATATTTGGGAAATGAATAAAAATCAGAGATTAATTGTATGAATAATGAAATTACTATATTAGAAACTAAAGACCTCTGTGTGAACTACGGCGGTATTCAAGCACTGCAAAACATCAATTTATATATTAATCATGGCGAAGTAGTGACACTAGTTGGTGCCAACGGTGCTGGGAAAACAACCACCCTTCGCGCTATCTCCAAAATTGTGAATATTCGCAGTGGTGATATTATCTACAATGGGCGCACAATTGTTCGCCGTCCTTCCCATGAGATAGTCGAATTAGGGATAGCTCATTGTCCCGAAGGAAGACGAGTTTTAGCAAAACAAACTGTATACGATAACCTGCTTTTAGGTGCATTTGTTCGTCACAATCAAGCCGAAATTAAAGCCGATATTCAAACACAATTTCAACTATTTCCCCGACTCGCCGAACGTCGCCATCAACTAGCAGGAACCCTAAGCGGAGGAGAACAACAAATGTTAGCGATCGCTCGTGCATTAATGAGTAGACCCAAACTGCTATTATTAGACGAACCTAGTTTAGGTTTAGCACCGGCGATCGTACGGGAAATTTTTACAATTATCGAAAATTTACGCTCCACAGGTATGACTATTTTATTAGTCGAACAAAATGCCAATTTAGCACTGCAAATTGCCGATAGAGGTTACGTTTTAGAAGCTGGTAGGATTACATTACAAGGCGTAGCTGCCGAGCTAATTGTTGATGAACGGGTCAAAAAGGCTTACTTAGGATAATTCCAGTATTGACTGGATTTCTAGCTCCTTTCCCGCCAGAAAAGAGTACAAAAGTTAGGAAACTTCTCCTATTCTTTAAACCCGTAATCTACCGAAACATGCGATTATATTAAATCTTTACTAAGAGCAACATCTTAGTGAAGCTACGCTAACGCACTCCTCCATAATCTCCGAATGTCTCAAATTATCTGGATAGTTAGACACGCCAACCGTCTGGACTTCGTAAATCCTGACTGGTTTCTCACCGCCGAACGTCGTTACGATCCGCCACTTTCGGAAGATGGTTTCATCCAAGCCAAACAGCTAGCAAATCGTCTTCAAGGAGAAAATATTCATCATATTTTTGCATCACCCTTCCTGAGAACAGTACAAACCGCCAATGCAGTTGCCGAAATCCTGGATTTACCAATTAAATTAGAAACAGGACTCAGCGAATGGCTCAACCCAGAATGGATGGATGAAGAACCCAAGCGGCATCCCATCAGCGAACTCGCCCAAATTTATCCCCGCATAGATAGCAGCTACACTCCCCTAATTGCGGCTAAGTATCCAGAAACCCATGCCCAAGTCAGAGCGCGCTCCGGGCAAACCGCTAGATGTTTGGTTACAGACTATTCCCCAGAAAATATCCTCCTAGTGGGACATGGTGCATCAGTAAATGGCGCTGTGATTGGACTTGCAGGGGCAGATACTTACCAAGCCGAAAAAGTGCGATTATGCAGCATATTTAAACTAGTTCGCAAACATCCTGAATGGTGGATTGAAATCAAGGGTGATACATCCCACTTGACAGAAATAGAAGAAATGGTTCGATTTAATTAGCTTATATATCGTGTCTCTAAAAATCTCACATCCAAAATTTCACATCCAAAAGCATGATGAACTTATTACTAGCAGGGGATATTGGCGGTACAAAAACTATTTTACGTTTAGTTGATGCATCCGCAAAACAACAATTACGAACGCTGTACGAATATATTTATCGCAGTGGTGATTATACTGATTTAGTGCCGATGGTACGTGAATTTTTGGCATTAGCCAACGCTGGTACGCCGCAAAAAGCATGTTTTGGGATTGCTGGTCCTGTAGTTGATAATACAGCCAAATTAACAAATTTAGCCTGGTACTTAGATAGCGATCGCCTCCAAGATGAATTAGGTATTGCCCAAATCTCCCTCATTAATGATTTTGCCGCAGTTGGTTACGGAATTTTGGGTTTAGAGGCTGAAGATATCTTTACTTTACAACCCGGTAAACCCCTAACTCATGCGCCCATTGCCATCATTGGTGCCGGGACTGGACTCGGACAAGGATTTTTAATCAAACAGGGACAAGACTATTATGTATATCCATCGGAAGGTGGACATGCTGATTTTGCCCCCCGTAGTGAACTGGAATTTCTGCTTCTCAAATACTTACTCGACAAACACGACATTCAAAGGGTTTCTGTTGAAAGGGTTGTCTCCGGGCTGGGAATTTTATCCATATACCAATTTTTGCGAGACAGAAAAATCAGCAGCGAATCCCCCGAAGTTGCCCAAGCTATGCGAACCTGGGAACAAGAAGCCGGACAGGAAAAAACTATCGATCCAGGTGCCATAATTGGGGGTGCAGCACTGGCAGGAAGCGATCGCCTTTCGGAACAAACAATGCAACTCTTTGTCGAAGCGTATGGTGCCGAAGCCGGAAACCTGGCTCTGAAACTACTCCCCTACGGAGGATTCTATCTTGCTGGTGGTATTGCTCCCAAAATTCTTCCCCTCATCCAAAAACATGATTTTCTGCTGCACTTTAGCCAGAAAGGAAGAATGCGAAGCATCCTCGAAAACATCCCCGTGCATATTATTCTCAACCAACAAGTCGGTTTAATTGGTGCTGCTATTTGTGCGGCGAGGTTATAATCTGTACTTTGATCATCCATAGGTTCAACTAAGAGTTGTGGCTACATCAAGTTGCTTTTTCCTCAATTAGTAGAGAAAATGCGATCGTCTAAAATTCTGGAGTGAATAAATATGGCGTTTGAATATCCCGAAGAATTGAAATATCTCGATACCCACGAATACGTGCGTTTAGAAGGTGATATTGCTACCATTGGTATTACCGCATTTGCTGTAGATCAACTAGGGGATATCGTATTTCTAGAACTTCCAGAAGTCGGTGACGGAATTGCTAAAGGTGATAGTTTCGGAACAATCGAATCAGTAAAAGCCGTAGAAGAACTGAATGCACCCATTACCGGTATCATCATTGAACGAAACGATATATTAATTGATGCACCCGAACAAGTGGCTGATGATCCATACGGAGAGGGCTGGTTACTAAAAGTCCGTATTGATGATCCGAGCGAAATCGACGATGCCATGACAGCCGATGAGTATAGTCTTCAGGTAGAAGGAAGTTAAATACAAGGTTGGGTGAAGGCAGGCGATCGCTATTGGCAGCTATACAATGGGTCTATGATTGGCGATCGATACCGTAACCCAACGCATCAGCAAATATTTGAGATAAATATTTTAGATAAATTTATCTAATCTTTCAGTAAAAATATGAAGTTACAAATCTACTTGTTGCAAAATATTAAATAGTCACGTCTGGAGACGAGTTTGTGGTAATCTACGCACCTGTGCCCAAGTCAAGCCAACGGCAAAATGAAGGTGAAAATACTCAAAAAATAGGTAATTTTCAACAAAGACATATTGGACCCTCAAACAGTCAGTTGCCAAAAATGCTAGAAGTTATGGGGATTTCTAGCCTTGATGAACTGATTAATCAAACAGTCCCCGTAGCCATTCGTCTATCCCGTTCTCTCGACCTCCCAGAAGCCCAAAGCGAGTATGCAGCACTCGCAACACTCAAAGAAATTGCTAGCCAAAATCAGGTTTACCGTTCTTTTATGGGGATGGGGTATTACAATTGCATTACCCCTTCAGTAATTTTACGTAATATTCTTGAAAATCCCGGCTGGTATACCGCCTACACCCCCTATCAACCAGAAATCGCTCAAGGACGACTGGAAGCTTTGCTCAATTTTCAGACAATGGTTATCGACCTCACAGGTTTGGAAATCGCGAATGCGTCTTTACTTGATGAGGGAACCGCAGCAGCTGAAGCAATGAGTATGAGTTATGGGATTTGCAAACATCAAGCAAATGCCTACTTCGTGTCCCAAGATTGCCATCCCCAAACAATCGACGTGTTACAGACACGTGCCAGACCTTTGGGAATACAAATCATTATTGGCGACCATCGGACTTTTGATTTTTCCCCGGATAATTCTCCAAGAATATTTGGCGCTATCCTCCAATACCCAGCTAGTGATGGCACAATCTACGACTATCAAGAATTTATTCAGCAAGCACATGCAACTGGGGCATTAGTCACCGTTGCGGCTGACTTATTGAGTCTGTGCTTATTAACACCTCCTGGTGAATTTGGTGCTGATATCGTTGTTGGTAGTACCCAGCGTTTTGGCATTCCTCTGGGTTACGGAGGTCCCCACGCAGCATATTTGGCGACAAAAGCAGAATACAAGCGACAAGTACCGGGGCGAATTGTTGGTGTATCGAAGGATGCCAACGGTAAACCAGCCTTACGTTTAGCGCTACAAACCCGCGAGCAACATATTCGTCGTGACAAAGCCACCAGTAATATTTGTACTGCACAGGTTTTACTTGCTGTTATTGCGGGGATGTATGCTGTGTATCATGGTGCGGCAGGATTGCAGCAAATTGCTCAAGATATTCATCAGAAAACCGTTTTCCTGGCAGAAGGCTTGAAAGGCTTAGGTTACAGGATTGTCTCCGAAAATTTCTTCGATACCATCAAGGTGGAACTGGGAAGCAATAGTTTAGAAACAATTCTCGCAGCCTGCGAAAGCCAAAAAATCAACCTGCGAATTTTTGATCAGACTGCTGTGGGCATTTCCCTGGATGAAACCACCACGGAAGCTGATGTCGTCGATTTACTGGAAATCTTCGCCCAAGGAAAACAACTCCCTCCCTTACCCACTCTTCCCTGCCCCGACTCCCTCCTCTTCCCCCGTACTTCTCCCTACCTCACTCACCCAGTTTTCAACTGCTATCACTCCGAAACCGAATTACTGCGTTACATCCACAAACTCGAAACCAAGGATTTATCCCTCACCACATCAATGATTCCCTTGGGTTCCTGTACGATGAAACTGAATGCGACATCGGAGATGATTCCCGTCACCTGGGCAGAATTTGGGAATATTCATCCTTTCGCTCCCGCATCGCAAACACGCGGATATCAAATTTTATTTGAGCAATTAGAGACCTGGTTAGCAGAAATTACCGGATTTGCGGGAATTTCCCTCCAACCCAATGCAGGTTCCCAAGGTGAATATACGGGACTTTTAGTTATCCGCCAGTATCATGAAAGTCGTGGAGAAGGACACCGAAATATTTGCTTGATTCCCGAATCAGCACATGGAACCAACCCCGCCAGTGCGGTGATGTGCGGCATGAAAGTGGTTCCCGTAGCTTGCGATCGCAATGGGAATGTGGATATTAGTGACTTGCAGGCACAGGTTGAGAAACACAGCCAAAATCTGGCAGCCTTGATGGTGACATATCCTTCCACACATGGGGTATTTGAAGAAGGTATCCAAGAAATTTGCGCCATGATTCACGCCCACGGTGGACAAGTTTACATGGATGGGGCAAATATGAATGCCCAAGTTGGATTATGTCGTCCCGGTGATATTGGTGCTGATGTTTGTCACTTGAATTTGCATAAAACCTTCTGTATTCCCCACGGTGGTGGTGGTCCAGGGATGGGACCCATTGGTGTCGCGGCCCACTTAGTTCCTTTCCTTCCCGGACATACTGTCATGGAAATGGGTGGGGAAAAAGCTATTGGTGCAGTGTCCGCCGCTCCTTGGGGTAGTGCTAGTATCCTCGTAATTTCCTGGATGTACATTGTCATGATGGGTGCATCTGGTTTAACGGAGGCGACGAAAGTGGCAATTCTCAATGCTAATTACATTGCCAAGCGCTTAGAAGGTTACTATCCTGTACTTTTTCAAGGTAGTAACGGCTATGTTGCCCACGAATGTATTTTAGATTTGCGGGCTTTAAAAAAATCCGCCAATATCGAAATTGATGACGTAGCCAAACGCTTGATGGACTACGGTTTTCACGCCCCGACTGTATCCTGGCCCGTCGCTGGTACAATCATGGTGGAACCGACGGAAAGCGAATCGCTAGAGGAATTAGACCGATTCTGCGATGCCTTAATTGCCATCCGTCAAGAAATTGCCGCAATTGAATCGGGGAAAATGGATATTCAAGATAACCTCTTGAAAAATGCACCCCATACCGCCGCCAGTTTGATTGCTGAGGAATGGACACATCCATATACCAGGGAGCAAGCAGCATATCCCGCAGCTTGGACAAGAGATAATAAATTCTGGGTTAGCGTCGGTAGGATTGATGCAGCATTTGGGGACAGGAATTTTGTTTGTTCCTGTTTACCAATGGATGCCTATTCTGAGTAGATATTAGCAGTTAGGGACGCGATCGCTCGCGTCTCCACGTTTCCAAAGATATCGCCATCATTTACTTCCCGTTTAAGATATGCTGGAGTGAATGGGAAAATTGCCAAAAGTTAGAGTGAAGATGAAACTGGCAGAAAGAGTGAGTCAGGTAACGCCTTCAATTACATTAGCGATCGCCGCGAAAGCTAAGGCTATGAAGGCTGAGGGAATTGATGTTTGTAGCTTTAGTGCTGGCGAACCGGATTTTGATACTCCAGCGCACATTAAAGCCGCAGCAATCAAAGCTTTAGAAGATGGTAAGACTAAATATGGTCCGGCATCTGGAGAACCAGCTTTGCGGGATGCGATCGCCCGGAAGTTGCAGCGCGAAAATGGTCTGAATTACAAGGCAGAAAATGTCATCGTCAGCAATGGCGGTAAGCATTCGCTATATAACTTGATACTTGCGTTGATTGAAGCCGGTGATGAGGTAATTATTCCTGCACCTTACTGGTTAAGCTATCCGGAGATGGTGACGCTGGCGGGTGGCAAGTCGGTAATTGTGCATACTGACGCATCGACAGGATATAAAATTACTCCGGAACAATTACGCCAAGCAATCACTCCCAAAACCAAGTTATTTATTCTGAATTCGCCATCGAATCCCACGGGGATGGTGTATACTCCCGATGAAATTAAGGCATTAGCCGAAATCATTGTCGAAAAAGATATTTTGGTAGTTTCGGATGAAATTTACGAAAAAATTCTTTACGATGGGGCGATACATGTCAGCATTGGTTCCTTGGGTGAGGAAATCTTTAAACGCACTATCATTAGTAATGGTTTTGCCAAAGGTTACTCAATGACGGGATGGCGTATCGGTTATTTAGCAGGACCTGGGGAATTAATCAAAGCCACAATTACCATTCAAAGCCATAGTACATCCAATGTCTGTACATTTGCCCAATATGGTGCGATCGCGGCTTTAGAAGGTTCTCAGGATTGTGTCGAAGAAATGCGTCTCGCTTTTGCCAAACGTCGCGAAGTTATGTATGCACGTCTCAATGCTATCCCTGGTTTAAGTTGTCCCAAACCCGAAGGTGCTTTTTATCTCCTCCCCGATATTCGCAAAACTGGATTAAAGTCTTTAGATTTTTGTAATGCCTTACTGGAAGCACATCAAGTCGCCGTCATCCCCGGTATTGCTTTTGGTGCCGATGATACCGTGCGTCTTTCCTATGCCACGGATATGGCAACAATTGAAAAAGGTATGGATAGATTGGAGAAGTTTGTCAAATCCAAGCTTTAAGTATTGTCTGCTGGCTGCTGTAGAGACGAGCAAGTAACACACTTGGCAAAAGTGGAAGCAAGGTAATTTATAAAAGCCCCATCTCCTCTAATCCTTGACGCAATCTCATCGCTTCGCTGGGATTGTTTTTTTCATGCAAAGAAATAGCTTTATTAAAAGCAGCTAAACTGGCTTTTTGATTGCCGATTTTTAACCAAGTCACACCTAAATTTTGGTAAGCATCTGCATAATTGGGATTTAACTTGATGGCACGTTGATATGCTGCGATCGCATCCATAAATAATCCCATTGCTTTCAACGTCATTCCCAAATTATAATACCCAGTTGCGAAATTCGGGTCAATACGAATAGTCATTTCATAAGCACTTTTGGCACTGCGTAAATCACCCAAACTTTTGAGCAAATTACCCAAATTATTATAAGCACCCAATTTTAAAATTGGCGTAACAATTAACTTAATTGCAGCTTGATAATGAGAGATAGATTTTCTGATATCTTGGTGACGATTATAGGCAATTCCTAAATGATAATGCAACTCGTACATCAAATCCATATTCGCTTGTTTAGAAGCAATTCCACGCTGCAATAACTCAATGCCTTCCCCAACTTTTCCCAATTCAACATATAAAGCACCCAATTTATTACAAACATAAGGGTCATTTGGATTTGTGGCAATAAAACCTTCCATTGCCGCTTGAGCTTGGGCAAATTTATTTTGTTTATTGATGATTTCTTGTTGATATCCTTGATGTAAAATAGCAACTGTCTCTAAATGACCAATTTGCCAATCCGGCTCTTGGCGTAAAATCTCACTAATACTATCATCAACGATCGCATGATAGGGACGTGTAAATTTAATTGCCGGATGCCTACGAAATAACCGCGAAACCATCGAATAAGGTGATTGGTTGGCTCCCACTTCATAACGTAGTAAATTAATTAAAATATACTCTGGCATTTCCATCACTTGCCGAATCTGCGATTTAATTCTTGGCGTTAGCGTCTCATCCGCATCCAATACCAAAACCCAATCACCTGTCACATATTTTAAAGCTGCATTTCTCGCGGCACTAAAGTCATTATGCCATTGGTATTGATATACATTTGCACCTAATTTTTGGGCAATTGCCATTGTTTTGTCAGTAGAACCTGTATCTAGAACTACTATTTCATCAACTATGCTTTTAGCGCTATTTAGACATTTAGCTAAGGTGGCTTCTTCATCTTTAACAATGGCGCAGAGACTAAGTTTCATAAATAATACTTGTAAAATTTTCAATATCTGTAAATTTTAGCAAATCTTGTTACTAAACCTTGTCTAT
The DNA here is from genome assembly GCF_034931845.1 of Calothrix sp. UHCC 0171. NCBI lineage: Bacteria > Bacillati > Cyanobacteriota > Cyanophyceae > Nostocales > Calotrichaceae > Calothrix > Calothrix sp. UHCC 0171. Next base: position 68,350 of record NZ_JAYGHN010000015.1, on the reverse strand, counting down.
TTCCAACCTCAGAATGATGCGGTAATTTTTGCAGCGACTACAATTGGGGGCTTGACAATTCCTACTGACTAGAAAAACTATGCTTGTTAAGCTATTCTTACCCTTCCCAAATTGTGTAATTTTTAACAAATCAGTAATTGCGTTAAACTAGAGGAACCAGGATAAATCATAAAATCTCGAAATTTCTCTGCAAGTAAATCCAATTGATGACATTTTCTCTACTTTCACTCAACTACTATGTCGCCAAAGGATGATGAATTATTCCAACTTCAGGAAATAGGAAAATTAAAACCTGTGCATTTTGCTGATTTGATTCGCACTGCACAATTAGTTTTCAATCCTGCAAGCTGTATGTCGGGAATTAACATACAAGTAGATTGGCAATATTTTGGTATTTCTGACGAGATTCTCGAAAATTTAAGAGTTTTAGGTGCAGAATATCGATATGCATTACCGCAAGTGCCACCGGAAATTGTTTGGAGTAAATTAACTCCGCAAACTCGTATCTGGTTTATTGCCAATAAAGATGAATTGTGGAAGTTCGAGGAATACTTTCCGGCATTAGATGAAGATTGAAGAATTGGAAATTGGGGATTATTTAATTTGTCGGGTGCAATCTACTATTTCTCTTCAACTTATGATGTCAATTCCGGCAATCAGCCATGATTAATTTTTTCCCTCTCTCCTAACTTTGCGTCGGTTTGATTGTCATAACTTAGGCAAACCAGAGAGCCTCTCTTACTTTCAAATCAAGAATTTAAAATCAAGAGAGGAACAATCAAGCTTAATGTATATTTGTTACTGTCAAAGCTTCCTCCACATCAGGAGAACGTAAATCTTCCACTAAAGCTTGGATATGTGCTGGTGGTGGTGCTGTGAGTCGAGAAACCACCCAAGTAATAACTAAATTAATTACCATACCCAGCGTACCAATACCTTCGGGAGATACACCAAAGAACCAAGCAGGCATTCCCGCAAACTTGACACCAACGATGTAAACAATAGTGAAAATTAAACCTATCACCATTCCCGCAATCGCACCTGTGGAATTGGTACGTTTATCGAAAATACCCAGAACAATTACTGGGAAAAAGCTAGATGCAGCCAAACCAAAGGCAAAGGCAACAACTTCACCCACAAATCCTGGTGGATTCACACCAAAATAACCTGCAAGCACCAGCGATAAACCCACCATCAAACGCCCCACAAATAGGCGTTTCTGCTCTGAGGCATTGGGGTTGATAATCCGGTAATAGACATCATGGGCAATAGAACTGGAAATTACCAACAATAGTCCCGATGCTGTAGATAAAGCCGCAGCTAACCCACCAGCCGCCACCAAGGCAATTACCCAAGGTGCAAGTTTAGCGATTTCTGGAGTTGCTAGCACAATAATATCGCGATCGATGGTAATCTCGTTCGTTTCTTTTGTCGGTGTCAGTTGCAGTCTCCCATCACCGTTTTTATCTTCAAAAGATAAAAGTTTGGTATTTTCCCACTTTTTCACCCAATCTAGTTGCTGTACTTCTGGAATAGTACGATTGTGCAGCGTTTCAATTAAGTTATACCGAGCAAACATTGAAAGGGCTGGCGCAGTAGTGTATAAAATGGCGATAAATAGTAATGCCCAACCAGCCGAATATCTGGCAGAGCGCACATCAGGAACAGTATAAAACCTGACAATTACATGAGGTAAACCCGCAGTGCCCACCATCAAAGCAATGGTAATAAACAGCACATCAAGCATTGGTTTATTGACAAATGCTTGAGTATACTCCTGAAAACCCAAATCAACCTGTACCTGATTGAGCTTAGTGGCAATATCACTGAAGGTAAAAGCAAATTGGGGAATAGGATTACCAGTGAGGAGAAATGCGATCGCAATTGCAGGAATTAAGTAAGCAACAATTAAAATCCCATACTGTGCTACCTGTGTCCAGGTAATCCCTTTCATTCCACCTAGCACTGCGAAAAAGCCGACAATCACCATCCCGATAATGACACCAGTATTGATGTCCACCTGCAAAAAGCGGCTAAAAACAATCCCAACACCCCGCATTTGTCCGGCAACATAGGTGAGAGAAACAAAGATTGCAGCAACCACCGCCACCAGCCGCGCTATGTTGGAATAATAGCGATCGCCAACAAAATCGGGAACTGTATACTTACCAAATTTCCGTAAATATGGTGCAAGTAGCAATGCTAGTAACACGTAACCACCAGTCCAACCCATGAGGTAAATCGAACCATCATACCCCATGAAGGAAATTAAACCAGCCATGGAAATAAACGAAGCCGCAGACATCCAATCCGCAGCAGTTGCAGCACCATTAGCAACCGAAGGAACACCTTGATCGGCAACAAAAAAACCTTTACTATCCTTTACCCGTGACTGCCAACCTATATAAAGATATAGCAGGAAAGAAATTCCGACAATAACAATTGTCCAAAGTTCTACAGACATCTAACTCCTCACTTCCTTCTAATATCGTACTTGTGGTCAAGTTTATCCATCTGCACTGCATAGATAAAAATCAACACGACAAATATTAAAATCGACCCCTGTTGAGCCATCCAAAAGCCCAGAGGAACCCCAAAGAAGGGAATAGTATTCAAAGGTTGCACAAGCAGGATACTGAACACTAAAGATACTAGTGCCCAAACTATTAGGAGATTACGAATTAAAGCTGTATTGGCGCGCCAATAAGCACGATGTTTTTGATTATCCATGATTTACTCAAGGCAAATGCACCAAGATAATATCAGAAGCTAACACCGTAACGATATATTGATTTAACTTAAGCTAAGTTACTTAACTTAAGTTATGGGTAAAACTTAGCTGAAAATATTCAAAGACTTTAGTAGTCACAATTACCGATGCTTGAAGTCCTGATTTTAAGTCAATACAGTTCAGTTAAGAATATAAATCAATTATTACAAGCAAAACAGATCGACTTTTTTGGAGGGGGCTTGGGGGACGCAACCGTCCAAAGTTTGACGGGAAGAACATCTCCCCGTCAACTTTTCCCAATAGGGGGTTTGGGGGAGAATCCCCCAAATCTTGGTTCTTAACAAATCGATTGACTAATAACCTTAACTGAATCGTATTGGATTTTAAGTCACGAATGGAAGGCGGATAAACACAGTACAAAATTAGAGTGTTAGTGTAGCGCCACTCAAGCACTGCAAACTCAATCAGAGTTTCTCTATTTCCACAATAAGAGGTTATGTATCAAGTAAACCTTAAGACCAAAGCAACCCGGTTTCTTGGATTGAAGTATCGAGCATCATCTCACTTTTTGATGAGAAACTGGGTTTCTCCCTGGGCGACTATCCTGAATATTTACTTTATAAACGCTCTCTAATGGGCGGCTTTAAACAACAATAGCTTGCCACCTATACATCCCTGCCCACGCATGAAAGACTATCAGATGTATCCTGGCTGTCAATTCTTAGCTGCTTCCTGAGTCAAAATATTTGTAAAAAGCAAAAAGCGCCTGGACGTGTGACCGTGTTTCCACTCCAAGCGCTTTCTGTCTTCAACTTACTCCTCACACACTCCTAAAGCATAACTTGGGTTTTCCGATATGGCAAGTAGTTGGGAGAGTAATTTTGCAAACTTTGATATTTTCGAGGGGTTTAGGGGAAGAGAATCTTGAAATCAATCCAACTAAACATTAGCTTGTTGACGTTGATACAAAGACCAATACAAACCTTTTTCCCGCAACAAACTATCGTGCGTACCCCTTTCTGCCAGCACTCCACGTTCCATTACCAAAATTTGGTTGGCACGTTTGAGGGGTGCAAAACGGTGGGCGATAATAAACACTGTGCGTCCTTGGGAAATGGCTTGCAAGTTTTGTAATACCTGTTGTTCAGTTTCCGCATCCAATGCACTTGTCGCTTCATCCAAAATCAGAATTGGAGCATTGCAAAGGAATAACCGCGCTAAGGCAATACGCTGTCTTTGTCCCCCCGATAAAGCTGTGCCTCTTTCACCAACGTTAGTCTCATAACCGTGGGGTAATTGGCTGATGAAATCATGAGCAACTGCCATGCGTGCGGCTTGGACTACTTCTTCAGCGCTAATATCAGGGTTCCCCAGGGTAATATTCTCCAAAATAGAAGCGTTGAACAAAAAGTCTTCTTGGAGTACCACACCAATTTGCTGGCGCAAGGATGCTAAATCAGCGCTTTTGATATCGAAACCATCAATTAAAATACGTCCTGATTCAATGGTGTAAAGCCGTTGCAATAACTTGGATAGGGTGCTTTTACCCGAACCGCTACGCCCAACTATACCCACAAATTGTCCTGGTTCAACATCAAAGGAAATACCCCGCAACACTGGCTCTGTGTCTGGTTTGTAGCGGAAAAATACCTGTTCAAAGGATACTTGTCCCTTTAATGGTGGTAAAACCAAGCCTGTACCGGGTTCAGCTTCTGGAGCAACGTTGAGAATGTCGCCAATTCTGTCTACTGATAGTAAAACCTGTTGCAAATTTTGCCAAAGCTGTACTAAGCGTAGTAATGGACCAGTAACACGACCAGAAAGCATTTGAAAGGCGACAAGTTGTCCCACTGTCAGCTTTTGCTCGATGACTAATTTGGCACCAAACCAAAGAATCAGCAAACTGGACAGGTGGGTGAGAAAGTCGCCAATATTACTACTGATGTTTTGCGTAGTCGAGGCTTTGAATCCAGTACGGATGAAACGGGCAAATAACCCTTCCCATCTATCTCTGGCAACAGGTTCAGCAGCATGTGCTTTGACGGAGTGAATCGCGGTGATAGTTTCGACCAAAAATGATTGGCTGTCAGCGCTGCGGTTAAAGGTTTCGTTTAACCAATTACGTAAAATTGGTGTTGCCACTAATGTCAGGGTGGCAAATAGCGGTAATACAGCTAAACCTGCAAAGGTGAGGGGAATGCTGTAATAGAACATCAACGCCAAATAAACTACGGCGAAGATACTATCTAAAATAACTGTTAAAGCTGTACCTGTGAGGAATTGACGGATTTGTTCGAGTTCCTGTACCCGCGCTACTGTATCCCCAACTCGACGGGATTCAAAATAAGCCAGAGGTAAGCGCATCAAATGGCGGAATAGCTGCGCCGACAAGCTTAAATCGAGACGACGGGCTGTGTGAGTAAAGATAAACAACCGTAATACACCCAGGAAAGCTTCAAAAAACGCCACTGAAAGTAAAGCGATCGCCATTACATCCAATGTCGGCAAACTTTCCTGTACCATTACCTTATCGATGACGACTTGGGTAATAAGTGGTGTTGTTAATCCCAATAGTTGCAAAGTGAATGATGCAATTAATACCTCAGTTAGCAAACCTCGGTATCTCCACACAGCAGGCAAAAACCAACTCAGGTTGAATTTTTCTTGCTTGTTAATGACTTCAGCTTGCCAGAGGCTACCATCCCAGAATTCCTCCGCCATCTGTCTGGGTATAGTTTCACACTTACCTTCACTATTAAGTGGATTGGCTATAATCAGGCGATCGCCTTTAATACCATAGGCTACTACCCAACTACCTTCATTCCCTTGAGTACCACCCCAGCGCATCACCACCGGAAAAGTTAATTGGCGTAATTCTGCCCAATTTACCTGCAATTTTCGCAGCAAAAATCCCAATTTTTCCGCAGCTTCGACCATATTTTGTGGTCGTTGTCCGCGTAATTGACGCTGTACCCATTCAAGTTGCACAGGGTTCTGTAAATACTGTCCCAGCATTGTTAAACATGCAGCCCCAGTATTCCAACCAGCAACAAAGGGATAGCCAGAACTGGCTTGAGGGGTGACAGTCGCGAGAAATTCCTTTTGAAACTGGGGTTTTTGCGAAGATAAGGAAGGGGAGGGAGAAAAATTGGAGTGCTGAAATACATCACTATCTAGCTTATCTTCCTGTTCCTCCTTCTCTTCTATCACTAGAGAATCCGCAGGTGTTGGTGAAACTCTATCACCCGTATTTTCTTCCGGCGCACCTTCCCAAAATGCTTGAACTTGAGGAGTAGAAACTTGCGTCCAAACTGCGACATCCCAGCGAACTACTATAACTTCTTTACTAGCAGCAATAGCCTTACAGTCAATCGCAGACAATAACAACTCACCAAACCAATCTCCCGGTTCCAAGGTAGCCATTGGTTTGCTAGTTTCTTCTTCCCGCAAGCGAACCTTGCCCGTTACAATAAAATATTGCGAGCCTTGGATATCCTTCGACCAAATTTTTTCCCCAAGTCCGTAACGAGACACTTCGGCGTGATTTTGGAGCAAATCTTGACTTTCGGTTGTTAGCCAAGAAAATGGTGCTTCATCCCAAGGTAAAGATGCTAGCACCCGCCTTTGTAATTCATCATCGACGGTAGTTAAACCACTTGCAGCTTGACTGTAAGTTTTTGAATTTTCTCTGCTAGCCATTTCTCAAACAACTCGTTCTGTAATGCTTGCTTTAGTTGAGTATCATCTAATGACGCACTGAGTATTTGTTCTACACGAAACAACCCAAAGCGTCCTTCCAATTCAAACGGTCCAATTAATGTATTTGGACTAGCTACATCTACTGCCGCTCTTAGTATATCTGGTAACGTACCCCGGCTCACTGGTCCCATCATGCCATTAACTACCCGATCATCAGCTAAGGAATATTCGCGGGCAATTTGCTCAAAACTTGCACCCTCTTCGATTTGTGCGTGTAATTCCTCCGCCAGTTCTCTTTTATCGACGATAATGCGAGATAAAACCACGCGATCGAGAAAAATTTTCCGTTCGATGAAATATTCTTGAAGCTTGGGCATGGCAATTACAGCTTTAAGCTTTTCTATCTTAAAGCCAAATCCGACGGAAGCGTGAAAAGAATCATAACTAGTGCCGCTATTTTTCAACCAGTCATTAAAGCGTTGTGGGTCTGTGAGTTGATTTTTTAAGCGAAAATCAATAATAGCTTGTTCTGTCAATGCTGGACTAATTGCCACATCTTCGCGGCTGGCAATCTCGTTTTCGATGACATGCTGACGGACAATATCACCAATAAACTGTCCTAGCTTTCCCGACGTTTGCAGGTATTTCACTGCTTGGGCGACGGAAATCTCTTTGTCATCAATGTTTAGAAATGATAAGGATTCCATGAATGATTTTATGTATAAGTAAACACGCTTAAAAGTGATAATACTTGGAAATTTCAACTTCAGAGCGTTCCAGCCAAAATGCTATAGCAATCCTAAGCGTTGGTACAGCAAATCAGCAACCGAATCATAAATTTTTATCATTCCCTATTTGCCAATTTTTGAATGGTCTTGATTTTGTTAGATAACGCAATGAGGTTATGCTGACAGAATTATCGATGCATCATCGGAGGCAATTAGCTTGACAAATTCACCCAGGAGAAAGCTAATAACATTGCCGCGATCGCTCCAATTAATGTATTTAAGACATTGACTAATTCATTTGTGAGCCAATCATACTTAGATTGTAAGGTTGCCCCAATGACGCTCTCTATATTAGTAGCGATAAATGCCGCTAAGATACACCAAGCGATATCCAAGCCACCAATTAAACCGACTCCAAAACCCACTAATGCCTGTGCTGCTGAGGCAACTAATCCAGCCAAGGTTCCTTCCAAACTCACCGCACCTTCGGTTCCCCGTGGGACAGGTTGCAACGTCGTAATCAAAAAAGTACGCTGTCCGTAAGCTTTGCCAACTTCACTAGCGCAGGTATCCGATAGTTTCGTGCTGAAACTGGCAACGTAACCGATGATAAACAGGGAAGAAAGCGAGGATAAGGAAGAGGAAGGGGAAAAAATGTTTGAGGAGAATATTCCCGCACCTACAGCACATAATCCGCCAATTAATGCTGAACCCCAGACATTTTCTGGACCTCTCATACCCGATCGCTTTTCGGCAATTCCTTCGGCTTCTTTTTGCGCCATCCCAATTTTGGTGACAAATGAACCTATCAAAAAGTAGAACATGACGACTACATATCCTTGCCATCCCAATGTTCCCCAAATCAATACCCCCAAGAACCAAGCATGTAAATACCCGGCTGGAGTCAGGAGTTTTTTAGGCGTAACCGCAGCGATACCCAGCAAAATTGTATTCAATGCGATCGCGATCGTTATTTTCTGCGAGAGGGAAGCTACTATCCAAGGTTTGAAATCATCGATTAATGACAGCATTTCCATAAATTCCCCCAAAAAAGTCAGATTTCCAGCAGTCTATCGCTTCTTGAAGCAGAACTCGGTTGTCAGAATTCAGAATTATCCCTATCAATGTTAGGAGTCGAAATTCCTGATTGAAAGTTGATATTTGGACTACTGATTCCTCTGTTCTTTCCTGGTCAGTGTAATCAACAATTTGCCGGAATACAAGGGTATAAGCTTATTTTGGCGAGTTATTAGTTGTCCTCCGTAACAACTTCATGATAGATTGGTAAACCTTCACTAAATAATTATTTACTGGTTAACATCTACACCAAACTCCCTAAATTATTGAGACTGTTCTATCTCAATCCCCCATTGTAAAATAAATACATTGAAACTTTATGTATTGTTTTTACACAAGTAAAAATATCATGTGCAAATGCACACGGTTTTCATCATCAGTTTTACGTGAAGTTTACGTAAATCCTCTATGAGATTTTAGTAAACTTAGGCACTTTTACGTGATTTTTGCTGCAAATCTAGCAAATATCGATTTTGATATTATATGTACCACCTGTAAAAACTTAATTAAATATGCCAGCTAACGTTCCTGGTAATCCGCTCAGTACAGCAGTTGATATTAATATTTCCACAAGTTTCCAAGTATATACTGATACAGTTAGCTCTTTCGATTCAGGAAAATTGTATAGATTCGGGTTGCAAGGGCGTAGTAGTTTTAACTTATTACTGAAAGAATTAGGAAGTAATTTAAATGTTGATTTAATCGAGGATAAAAACGCCAACGGGGTTTTTGATGTGGGTGAAGTTATGGAGACTTCACAATCAACTCGTAGGGGAGAGCGCATCAACACAAGTATTGATGAGGGTATTTACTATATCTATGTTTACGGGGTTTCCGGGGAAGGCAACGTTTTCGGTACTTACAACCTGACTGTATCGGCAATTCCTTACGCAGGTGATATTAACGAACCTATATCAGCTTCATCCTTAGATTTCTCAGATATTTCAGCTACTTCATTGCCAGAGGGAAGGAGTGCTTCCAGACCTGGGAATGTAAGAGAAAGACGGGCTGCCATCCCAAATGACAATCTACCAGTTCCCCAAAGTTCTTCAGGCAGAATTTGGCAACAAGGAACCTTAGGTGCAGATACATTAATTTACGATCGCAGTAATCAAACAACGTTTTTTTCGGGAAACGGCAATATAAATTTTGGTACGGGTGGGCGAGATGTACTAGATTTAAAAACAATTGCTGGTATTCCCTCAAGCCAAGCCAACTTTAGTTGGGCAAATGCGACAGGTGGGGGTGTAGTTGAAAATCCTGGTAATGGCAATCGATTATTTGATGCGATTACATTCAACGACGGCAATCGAATTTTATTTGAAGGTATCGAACAAATCGTTTTTGCTGACATTACCTACGATTTAACAATTGCTAACCCCAATATTGGACTGGGAAGCGCAGCAACAGTCACAACCAACGACGAGAAGTTTTCTCAGCAGTGGAATTTACACATGACAGGTGTACATAATGCCTGGAGATTCACAACAGGTTCTGCTGGGGTACTTATAGGTATTGAAGATAGTGGACTCGGAAGGGATAGCAATGGAGTCACTCACCCTGATTTGCGATCGACTATTTTCTCTGGCAACAATTATATAGATGAGTCAGCAGGTTATTCCCACGGAACTCTAGTCCAAAGTACCATCGCCGCAGCAAGCAATAATGGCTTTGGGATGGCGGGTATTAACTGGAATTCAGATGTGATGCATATTGATGTCTTGGGTAACAACATTAATGGTACATATCAATTAGACCCAGGTGATAAAACCTTGGTAGAAGCAACACAAGAACTGATTAACCAAGCCAATAGCAAAGGTCAAAAATTAATTGTCAACCTCAGCTTGGTAGGTGGTAGTAGTGATAGTTTCCAACAATTAATTGCGAATAACCAAGATAGAGTCTTATTTGTAATCGCTGCTGGAAATGAAGATGTAGGTGAAGTCTCCAGCCCTGCTTCCTTCGCCCAAAATTACGGCAATGTAGTTTCAGTGGGTGCATCCTGGGGAAATAAAGATTGGTACGGCAACACTAAAAATCTCGGAGAAAGGGCTTCTTACTCTAACCTGAACTGGTGGGGTTCCAACTATACCAACGATACAGCTATCAATGCAGGTTTGCGACCATTAACATTAATGGCACCAACTGAATTTACTGCTGCTAACGCCGATAAAAATAGCGCCGGTTCATTTAATTTTGGCTACAACGATAAATTCAACGGTACTTCTGCATCTACTGCGATCGCATCCGGTGTTGCTTCGTTAGTTTGGAGCGCAAATACTAATCTGAATGCATCGCAAATCAGGTCTATATTATCAGAAACTGCATACGACTTGGGAACACCAGGATACGACAAATTCTACGGTAATGGTTTTGTTAATGCCGATACCGCAGTTCGTCGTGCTTTAGCCCTCGCTCGTAATTATTCCTAATTTGTAGTTGATTAATTGAGGTGCATCTATACATATCAGGTTCGCCTAAATAATTACGATAAAACTGACACTGAGATGGGAAGACAGGGGGACGCGAAGAAAAATAATAATAATTAATTACTGCACGTGATGTTATTGGATGCTCCAGCCCAATTACGAGGTAACCCGTCAATTTTAGCTTGGTGAACTATTAAAGGCTTGAAATACCTATCTTCTGCAAAGGCTTTGTTTATGCACTTGGCTTGTGTTTTGCTAACTTCAACGCTGACAAAAATAGAATCATACCCAAAATTCCATATAGCAAGTTATTTGCTACATACCTCAAAAGGTTGCTGCCAATAAATGCTCCCAATATTGAACCACATGCCATTGAAATAATAAACTCTCGCTCGGATTTTACTTCTTTAAGTCGTTGCTGACTTTGATATTTGAACAAACCCATCATAATCGTAGGAATACTAATCGCAAGACTCAAGCTTCCTGCTAATTTGATGTCAATTGCAAAGACGAGAATAATAGTAGGAATAATCAATTCACCACCTGCAACACCAAGCATACTACTGAATATTCCAATCACAATTCCTGCGGTAAAACCAATGCCAATTCTGAGTAAGTCTGGAAGTTGCCAACTTTGAAGACTGAAAATAAGATTATGCCCAATTAGTACAAAGCTTAGTAAAAATAGAAAAACGACAACAACTCGATTTAATGTTTTTTCGTTGATATGAGTTGCGTAGTTAACGCCAATATAAGACCCAATGAGAGAACCTGCCAGAATATTAATAATTACTGTCAGGTTTGCAAAAACATTTTCAATTCCAATAACACCACTCCGAAAAATGAATGAAAATGTGACAGTGAAGAGGCTCACAACGAGATTAATAATAATTGCCTGTAGGGTTCGATAATTAAAAATGCTAACTAAAATTGGTAAGCGAAATTCTGCACCACCCAAACCGATTAGTCCACCGAGAATTCCGACTAAAGCACCCCAAGCAAATGCCCAAATATTCCGCATTTAAATCTCCGCACCTACAACAGCAGCATTATGACTGATTTTAGAATATTACCAACAACTAAACTCGGTCAATAACTTCGCCAAATTTATAAACTGTTAGAAAAAGGATGGGCAGGGTTGATAAGTCCTAAATTGGTAACTCTATGAAAAATATTTGCGAATACAACTGGCTTTCAACTATAACCGCGCTATTGTATATGCCCAGTCAAATAATATCGATTTAGTGCTACAAGATTTACAAACAGCAATCAATTTAGACGCAGAATATCGGCAAAGGACGAAAACCGATGTGGTTTTTGATAGCATTCGCAACAACGCGCAATTTCAGATTTTGATCCATCAGAAATAAAAAATACGTATATTCCACATGGCTGTTTGGATATATAAAGCAGCAATATAGAAATTCAAATATTGAACTTAAAAGACGAATAACCCCTGAGACATAAATTTACAGGGATATATCACGCATATTTGTTTTCCTTACTGAGATATTTAGGGTTACTTTTGTATCTCTAAAATTTGCCATGCCTTGCTTCCCGCAGGGTGCTTGATGACATAGGGATTGTAATAGTAGTGAATAATTTTAAACAAAGTATTGATATCAATTCCAGCTTAAATATTTCCCGCAGTCAACAAGTATTAACTGGCTCCATCGGTTGGGAAAATACAAACGATTATTACAGCTTTAACCTTAATAACCGTAGTAGTTTGGATGTTACTGTCGATGGTTTGTCTGCCAACTTAAATGTCCAAATATTAGACAGTAATGGTTCTATTGTGGCTGGTTCCTACAATCGCCGTAAATTTGATGAATCTATCAATGTGGTGTTAGAAGCTGGTAAATACTATATTGAGGTTTATAGACTTGGTCGTGCAGTCAGTAATTACAACTTGAGGTTCAGCAGCCAAGCAATCACTGAAACAATACCTTCAACTTCAGTAGATTGGTTTGATCAAGTCGTTCAAATTCAAGATGCGGGAATTCGTCAAACGGCAAAATCATCTTTTACTGATGGAATAATCGATCGTAATGAAATGATTGCCATTTTGCGCGACTCTAAAGACGGTGGCATCATTGACGGGACTGAATTCGCCGATTTGAAAACAATACTCAATCATGCGGCTACACTTTCGATTCCCGAACCAGTGCGAGTATTAGCTAACAAAATCATTAACGGAGATGCAGCTAATCAAAAATACCAAGGGAATTCACTGGGTAACTTGAGTGTAGGTAGTAGCGATACCCAAATGGAAAACCTCATCAATAAATGGTTTTTGGGAGGCGATCGACCATCAACTGCCTATACATATCAGCAAGCAAGTGGTTCACTCTTTCAGAATGGAATTAGCTATCAAGACATCACTCAAGGGCAGATTAACGACTGTTTCTTTCTTGCTGGATTAGCAGCAACAGCAATTAACTCAGTCCAAACCATTGAAAACATGTTTATAGACAATGGTGATAATACTTTCACCATCAAGTTTTGGCGAAACCAAATCGCTGATTACGTCACAGTAGATAGATATTTACCAACTGATTCATCAGGAAATTTTGTCTACGCTAGTAAAGGTAAAAATTATAACAACTCCACAAATGAACTTTGGGTTGCCCTTGTAGAAAAAGCTTATGCACAACTCAATGAATCTGGTTGGATTTACCAAGACAATACCAACTCTTACTCCGGTATCGCTCAAGGAGGATATATTGGCGATGCATTACAACATATCACTGGTAACAAGGTTTGGATGAGTGTTCCTTTAGATTTTCAAACTATTATTAATAGTATTAATTTAAGTGAATCTATTGGTTTTGGTTCAAAATTAAAACCAGTATCAGCAAATATTATTGCAGGTCACGCTTACGCATTGGTAAATTATAATTACTCAACGCAAAAATTTACTCTGTTTAATCCTTGGGGTATTGATAGTTCATCAAAACCTGGGGTTTTAGAACTAAGTTGGAGCGAAATCGAATCTAATTTTAGTTATTGGGATGCCACAAAACAGTATACATAAAGACTTAAAGATAAAGACTTAAAGATAAAGACTTAAAGATAAAGACTTAAAGATAAAGACTTAAAGATAAAGACTTAAAGATAAAGACTTAAAGATAAAGACTTAAAGATAAATA